>JAGCMG010000100.1 GCA_017646555.1 Clostridia bacterium
GGCGCTTATATGGGATAAGGATAAGTTTTTGATTTGTCAAAGACCGGAAAATAAGGCAAGAGCTCTTCTTTGGGAGTTTGTTGGCGGAAAGGTTGAAAAAGGCGAAACAAAAGAACAAGCCTTAATTCGTGAGTGTAAAGAAGAATTAAATATTACGCTTAACGTTGGGAATGTTTTTATGGAAGTTGTCCACGAATATTCCGATATTACAGTACATTTAACCTTGTTTAACGCAACGATAGCCGAAGGCGTACCACAAAAGTTAGAGCATAACGATATAAAATGGATAACGCCGGCAGAAATTCCTAACTATAATTTCTGCCCAGCAGATGAAGAAATATTAAAAAGCTTAATAAGAGGATAGAAATATGAGCAAGACATTTGATGTTTATAATATCATAATGGTAAAAGTTGAAGAGGATGATTTAATGTCGTTTTTATTAAAAAACGACATTGATGATAATGCTCAACCAATATATCCATTAGAGCTTTTAACCGAAGAAATTATGAGTGTGATTCCTGAGTATGCGTATGCTGATTATGAAGGAAATAAAATAGAGCAAACAAAAGCATATAGAAAACTTAGAGAAGCGGCAAAAGCAATTTATAAGATTAAAGAATTTAATTTAATGTATAAAGTGTATTGCTCTACTAATGAAAAGGAGCGAGAGCAAGCAAGAATAGAATTAGACAAGATGCCATTTAGAAATAGGGGAGAGTTTGGAGAATTAATCTTGCATTTTTTATTAAGAGATTTCAAAGAAACAACCCCTTTGATTTCAAAGGTTTACTTTAAGGATTCCTCAGGTGTTCCGGCTCATGGGTTTGATGCGGTGCATATCTCACCACACGATGAGATTTTGTGGCTGGGAGAGAGCAAATTATATACGGATGCAAAAGATGGAATAAAGGCATTGGTTAAAGATTTGGATGAACACTTGAAAACCGATTACTTAAACGAACAATTTGTTTTAATTGGAAAAAATGTTAAAAACAATTCTATTCCCAATAGAGAGTTTTGGATGAAAAAACTCGCTGAAAGTGGAACCTTAAAAGATAAATTGAAATTTATTAATATACCTATGCTTTGCGTTTATGAAAATGATATTTATGATAAATTTAACGATACAGAGACTGATGAAGCATTAGTCTATCATAAGGTTAATGTAAGGGAATTAAAAGCTTATTTTGATGAAAAGAATAAAAATCCTCTTAGGGATAGGTGCAACGTTGTTTTATTTTTATTGCCAATAAAGAGCAAAGAAGCGTTGGTAAAAAGATTACATGAAAGATTGTGGCATATGCAAAATATGTGAGGCGATAATGATAGGAATAGTTAATAAATTGAAATCGAAAGACACGATATCGAATGATGAAAGTTTTTTATTGGCGCAAAGGGTTTCCGAAAAACTTATTTCTTCTACCGAAAGAGACGAAGCATTAAAGATAATTATTCATGTACTAGATAATTGGGGGAATATTTCACAAGATACTCAAAAAATTTGGGGTGATTTGATTGAAAGTGCAGGATTTTATCCATACATAAACAAGATTGGTTTTAATTCTTCTGATTTGGGATATGGGTTGAGAAAAGAAACTCATTATTCAAGAGCTCTTAATAAGTATTTTCATGACGGTCAAAAGGAATTATCCGAATTGATTTTTAGTGGGAAAAATGTTGTTGCTAGCGCTCCAACAAGTTTTGGTAAAAGCTTATTAATCGAGGAAATTGTTGCAAGTAAAAAGTACAACAATATTGTGATTATTCAACCGACGTTAGCGTTATTGGATGAAACTAGGCAAAAACTTGCAAAATATCGAGATGAATATAAAATAATAGTTCGAACTTCTCAAGAGTATAGCTTAGATAAGAAGAATATTTTTCTTCTTACCGCTGAAAGAATTTTGGAGTATGAAAATCTTCCAGCGATAGATTTTTTGGTTTTGGACGAGTTTTACAAGTTGAGTAATTTAAGAGGTGATAATAGAAGCAATGTATTGAATAATGCTTTTTTAAAAATTATGAAGAATAAAAACTGTCAATTTTATTTATTGGGTCCAAACATAGATAAAGTGTCGGAAGATTTTTTGGCTAAATATAATGCAGTTTTTTATCAAACAAATTACTCGTTAGTTTCAACTGAAACAGTAAATAAATTTGAAAATGTAACGGTGAGAGTAGGTAATAAAGTCGAAGAAGAGGACTTGTTTAAGCTTCTTGATGAGATGGATGAACAAACACTAATTTTTTGTTCGTCTCCTGCTACAGCGCGTAAATTAGCTTTTTCATATTGCAAACATTTAGAAAGTAAGAGCGACAATGAGTTTTCTAAGTTGCCTTTAATAGAGTGGATTGATTCAAATATTAGTTGGGGGTGGTCTTTAACAAAGTGTTTAAGCTTAAAGATTGGTGTGCATGATGGTGCAATGCCAAAACATATAACAACATCAACAATTCGCTATTTTAATGAAAGAAGATTGATGTACTTATTTTGCACAAACACAATAATTGAAGGCGTAAATACATCGGCAAAGAATGTTGTGTTTTATGATAATTATATAGGGAAAAGACAAGTAGATTATTTCGATTATGCTAACATAAGAGGTCGAGCAGGGCGCTTGATGGAACACTTTGTTGGTAGAATTATTAATCTAAAAAAACCACCAGAAAAAGAAAGGGTGGACGTTGATATCCCTCTTATAGACCAAAATCCTATAGATAGTGAAGTTTTGGTTAATTTGGATGAAGATAGGGTTAAAGATATTAATGATAATAAAAAAAGATATAATGAATTCAAGTCATTGGATGGGGAATTGCAGTCTATTTTGAAAAGAAATGCAGTTTCTATTGAAGGACAGATAAATATATTAAATCAAATAGAAAAAGATATTGTTACGCCAAGCGGATATGCTTTAATATATTGGAATCAACCTGACCGATATTTACATAAACACATAAACTACATTTTAGATTTATGTTGGGAAAACCTATCTACTCAAAGTGAGCGCCAATCATTTGGACAGAAGGATTGGGTTCGCAATAAAATTGTTAGTGTGTGTTATGGTAATTCTATTGGCCAAATGATAGAAAATGATATTAATTATTATTTAAAAGATTTAGCTCAAAAGAAAAATTTTGCATATTCATCTATTGGGGAAATTTATAAGGCATTTCCTGAGGAATCTCAAATTAAAATTGATAATGTAATAGAGAAATTATTCGCATTTCAAAAGAATTGGCAACAATATAGAGCGCCTAAATGGTTAAATGTCGTTGATTCTTTACAAAAGTACATTTGCAAGAAGCATGGAAGACTTTCTGGGGATTATTCTTATGTAGCAGAGATGGTTGAAAATAGTTTTATTCAGCCTTCATTAAGAATTTTATTAGAATATGGTATTCCGCAAAATGCAGTGGAGATTGTTCAGCGTGTTTTAGGAGGAGCGAAATTAAACTTGGAAACTCTTTCTGAAGATGACCTTTTCGAGTATATTAAAAATAACATTTCAGTATTTGAAAAGGTTTTAAAGAAATATGAGTTTGAAATATTGCAAAGAACTATTTTATGATATTAATCTTGTAACAATATCGACTCTATCAATCCCTTACTCTATTATAAAATTGGAATAGAGGGCGGTTTAATACGAGATTGATTCTCGGCGAGAGTGAAAATAAATGTGTATTTTTAAAAAATCGCGTTAGAATAGAAATAGAATAGACATATTACGAATTTTATTTCACGTTACAAAAATCTCGTGTAAAGACGAAAAATATGCTTTGATAAAACGAATAATATGTTCGCAAAATCAAATAAAAAATTAAGCGTTGATTCTATCGCTTACCTCCTAAGCGACCGATTTGGGTTTGAAACTTTGCGAGAATGGAAAAGAACAGGCTTTTTATAACAAAAGACCTGTTCTTTTATATAAATTTAATTAGCAAGCTTTACGAGACATATATACAATAGAAAATATGGAACGAAAGAATTTAACTATTAAAAAGCCCTCTTAAGGTGGTTATGCCATAAGAGGGCTTTTGATTATCGTAAATCAAATATATTTAACTTAATATTGAAAATTTAATTATTACGAAAGATTTAGGCTTTCGTCATAGTCTTGTTCGCCAACGATGGCAACGAGTTTTTCTTTGTTTCTGTGTTCGTCAAAAGTTGCGTAGCGAATATTTAATACGTCGCCTTCATGAAAGATTTTAGAACATTGTTGGTCAACCTCGGTATAATGTGATTTGCTTGGTATTATTGAAAGCAAGAAAAAATTGGACGGCCATAAAATGTCTTTAACGTGCTTATGTTCGGCAAAAGAACCTTTTTTAATTACGATATGCGTATCGATTATTTTTCTTTGGTGAGTTTCTTCTTGCTCTTTAATTAAGTTATTAATAATGCTATCGTTAATACCATATGAATTATGCGAAAATTCTACCACACACTTCGCTAAAAATTTATATAACAACGCGCAACACGCGGTCAATATACCCATGATTGCACCGAATATAAACGCGGGGGCATATTAAATTGATGAAATACTCTTTAATTTTCTTAATTTTTATTAGTTACCTTTTCTTCGTAATATAATACATAAAAATAAAGAAAAATTAACCTTTTTAACACGTAAATTTAAAGTAAAATAACAAATATAAAATACCTTTAGCAACAATTTATAGTGAATTTTTCGTTATGAGTGACATGGCCGAAAATTCTTTTAATTTTGCAATATTTATCTTATGATAAATTAAGAAGTTGAATTATTTGAGTAAAATAAAAACGCTGAATAATTTCATCAACTTAAAAAATTAAGTTACTTTATTACATATTTATAGATAAATAAACCATTGACTATACAACTTTTTATGTGATAAAATAAAATGTACAAAAAATAAAAAGCGTACAAAGTACGGTTTATAAGTTTTACTGTGTTTGTCGTAATTGTGGGGAGGGTGAAAATGAAAGGAAATAAGCGATTGATTGCGTTACTTTTATCGGTAGTTTTTATTATAACGGCGTGTTTTTCAATGAGTTGCACTATGGTTCCGTCTAATAATAACTCTAATAATAACAACGCACCGTCATTTTCAAAGAGTAGATACGAATACGATATTCGTGTCGGCGGTGATTTTTTAATTTTTGGTATTGAAAATTTAACCGATTTAATAAGCGTAAAAATTAACGATAATTTAGTTACTCCTACTAATTATACCGTTGGTAGCGATCATATAACGTTAAAAGCATCATATATGTCGGCTTTTTCAATCGGTACTTTCGTTTTCTTGATTGAAACGGCTAACGGCAAGGCGACTACTTACTTAAAATTGATTTCTTCGGCGATAGGCTTGGGCTTTACGGCAAGTTCGTATAACTACGATATTAGCCGTTACGGTAACTTTATTGCAGAGTTAACGGTGGATGCGTCTATAACGGCGGTTGAAATTAACGATACGCTAATAAGTACTGACGATTATGAATACGAAAATAAAATTTTAACTATTAAAGAAGTTGCGTTTTTACAATTAGGCTTAAATTTAGGCACGTATAATTTAACGGCGGAAACGGAACAAGGTCAAATTTCAACTAAAATCCAAATTGTTTCTACTCATAACGCGCCTGATTTTAGTAGTCAAACCTATATCTACGATTTAGCAGTCGGTGGGTATTTAGATATTGCCGTTAATCTTTTTGATGCAAAAACGACGGAAGTTGTAGTTAGTGGTGAAAAAATCGACGCAAATTATTTTGACGGCTATTTATACTTAGAGGCAAGCGCCGTTAATCAAATCGGTAAAGGCGAACACGTTTTAACGATTGCTACCGAATACGGTACTTCTTCGGTAAGGTTAAATATAATAAACACGGCGATTTTTGATAACGGTACGATTAAAACTTACACTTACGGCGTGACTACTTCGATAGAATATCAAGCAGATTTCGGGGTAGCAAGCGTTTCAAAGGTTTTATTAAACGGTAAAGCGCTTTCAACTGATGCTTATTCATATCAATCGGGCAAGTTCACTTTATATAAAAAGGCGTTAGATTTAATCTATGGCGAAATGGCTTTTACCGTAGTTCTTTCTAACCTTGACGAATACGAAGTAAGGGTAAATAGTAACGTGTTATTCTACACCGATTACGACTACACGACCATACACGATTTAACGGTAAGTAGCCAAGGCGTTAATAACGTTTATATGAATTCTTACAACGTTTCTATCGTTGATGGATTTAGCGGTAAAGGTCTTAAATACACAAAAGGTATCGTATCAAATTCCGCTGGCGAATCAATTTACACTATTAGGAACACTTTGCTTGAAACTTCATATTGGTACGGCGTTGAAATGCCTGCTGGTAAAAATATTGTGGTAGAATTTGACTATGCAAGTTACGGCACGACGAGTAGCGATAAATATATCTTCCAAAGAGTGCAAAACGGTCAAGTTATAAACGAACAGTTTTCAACCCCTGGTGACGGCGTTAAAAGAAGCGCAAAGTTCACCGTTTCAACCGACCAACTTAAAGTAATTTGCTTAAACTACACGGCAAGAACGACGGATTCACAATATTTAATTATTGATAATTTCCGTGTATCTTTGGCTGATAAATAAGGAGGTGCGTTATGAAGAAAACTATTTCATTATTTTTAACGTTATTATTCGCATTAACTTTAATAGTTAGCGCGCCTAATCAAGTTTTAGCAACTTTTTACGACGGCAACGACATAAGAATTGACCGTCCTAACGAAAACCTTGCTTGTGGTCAAAAAATCATTTATTTTGGTGCTGATAGCGATATTTCAAACAATTTTAACTGTTATAGTAGCATAGGGCAAATGCCATACGTTCAAGACGGCGAAGTTATTTGTATTCCTAATGCTGACCAACAAAAAATCGTTAGTAAAACGACATATACGGGCGATATCGATATAAGCGTTGATATTAGACCACTTGCTAACAGTATGGTGCTTGACGCAGGTTTAATTATAGGTGGTTCAAACGCGTCCAACCCAACTGATAAAATTACGGCTTATACTTTGGTTGTTTCTAAAAGTTCAAACAGCGCTAAGTACAAGGTTATTTTACAAAGAAAAAATCAAGTGCATATCGGCAATTTAGTTTCTTCGTCCGATATTACTTATAACGGCAAAGAGATAAAATTACGCGCTGTGGTAAAAAGAAACGTTTTATACGCGTTTAGTGACGGAAACTTTTTATTCACTTGCGATTTAAGTGATTATAATGGTGGCGCAGTAGGGCTTATGCAATACTATTCGGCTGTTGCGTTTGATAATTTTAAGGTTTTATCTTCATCAATTAGTTTAGATAAGACTAAGTTAAATTCTTTAATAACAAGGTTTAATTCGCTTACTAAAAGCCAATGGATAGAAAGTCAATATAATTCACTTCAAACTAAAATAACGGCAGTTAGTTCGTTTAAGTATACTTCGCAAACTCAAATCGACGAAGATATAGTGATTATAGAAAAAATGTTTTCTAACTTGAAAAAGAGTTACACGAAAGAACAACTAACTACGCTTACAAATCAATGTAGAGCGTTAAGCGCAAGTTATTTTTCAACTGAAAACGCTTATAGTTCTATGCAACGCTTAATTTCGCGTGCTGATAGCGTTAGTAGTACTAATTTGGTTGAAATTTCAAGCCTTTACACAAGTATGGAAACGCTCAAAAATTCTAACGGGGGTTAATTATGAAAAAGAAGTTATTTGCAGTAGCCGTTACGGCGATATTGCTTGTGACGGCGATAATTGCTCCGTTAATTAGCGAAAAACAAAACTACGCAAGCGCGTCTTCTTACGTTACAGGCCCGAAAAATAAGGCAACCGATATTTATTGTGATTTAGTTGATAATTTATCAAAATTTCCTGTATCATTTAATTACGGCAACGAAATTTATAACGGTTTTGGTAGAGATTTTAGAATTATTGATAGAAACGTTTCACAGCAAACCGATAAAACTTCGATAACTTTTGACTTTTTACATAGAGACAATAAGTTATTAGTTACGCTTGATACGGCTGTTTACCCAGCATACGGCGCTTATGAATGGACGGTTTATTTTTCGGCTTACGGTAGTTCTAAAACGAACGTCATTAAAAACTTAAAGTCGGCTGATTTACAAGTTTCAGGGCAAAACCCTGCGTTAAAAGGTATGAACGGTGACTATACTTATAGATATTCGCCGTATGAATACAACGATTTATCAAGCGCAAAAGTATATACTTCAACGCGTGGTAGACCGTCGCACGACCAATTTCCGTACTTTAACTTAGAACACGACGACGGTGGTGTAATCGTTGCAGTTGGTTGGCCGGGGACTTGGTCTGCGTCATTTAAAGAAGTTAGCGACGGCGTTACTCATATTGAAACGACGGGTACGGTGGGTTTAAACACTTACTTAAATGCAGGCGAAACTATTCGTACGCCACTTATGGCTTTCGTCGTTTATGAAGAACGCGACGAAGATTTAGCAACTAATGCTTGGAGAAAATGGTATATTGATTGCAATATGCCAAAAGAAAGTGGTGAACTTCAAAAGGGTAAAGTAGCGACCTGCTTACCGTGGGATACTGGTGGTGATTCGTCTATTACCACGTTGCAAGCGCAAAACCTTGCTACATATCAAAACTTCTACAAACACGGTTTTTATCCTGATATCAATTGGATAGACGCAAGTTGGTATAAATCGGTTTCAAACGGAACTTTAACGACTTATAAGCAAGGCGCGCCATCAACCGACTGGTTTAAAACAGGGAATTGGAGCATTGACACGACACAATGGCCTAATATGTCGCAAGTAACCGACTACGTTAGAGCAAACGGTGGTAAAACTTTATTATGGTTTGAACCTGAACGCGTTGGTAGTAGCGATTATAAAACTATTCAAACTAATACGGGGATTAAACCTGAATGGTTGTTGCCACAAAGCAGTCGTGACCGTACGCTCTTTAATCTTGGCAATAAAGATGCGTTAAGTTATATGTTCAATAAGATTTGTAGCGTAATAGACAGCGCTAAAATCGACCATTATAGAGAAGATTTTAATACCGACCCTAATGTCAATTGGGATATAGCCGACGCTATTCAAGGGGCAAACCGTAAAGGCATAACGGAAAACTTACATCTTCAAGGTCACCTAAAACTTTGGGATATGTTACTTGACCGTTATCCAAATATGATAATCGATTCCTGCGCATCGGGTGGTGGTAGAAACGATTTAGAAAGTATGCGTCGCGCAGTACCGTATCACCGTACTGATGCTGAGGAACATAATACGGCAAAAACCTCAATTGCAATGAATTCGGTAATGTTTAAGTGGTTGCCGTACTTTGGCTCAGCAGCGTACGATAGAAACACTTGGACTGACATTGAAGAATACAATAGTAGAGCAGGCTACGCAGGCGTTTATAAAATGGTATTTATGTTTAATAGCGCAAGTGAAAATTTTTATACGAAAGTTAAAAATTATACCAAAGAATATTATGAGTTTGCAAAGCATCTTTACGATAATTATTATCTTTTAACTAATTGGAATTCAAGTAGTGATACTTCGGCTTGGACGGCTTGGGAATTCTTTAACGAAACTAATGGAACGGGCGTTATGCAATTATTCCGCGAAGACACTTGTGAAATTTCATCTATGAACGTTAAACTTAAAGGACTTAATGCAAGCGTAAACTATAAACTTTCAAGATTTGACGGCACGGTAGTTTGTCAAGGAACGGGTAGTTATTTAATGAATACCGGGTATAATTTCACAATCAATCAAAAGCGTGGTTCGGACGTATTGTTTATTGCAAAAGTTTAGTTTAATTTTATTGTTTTGTTAATTTTCACGCATAACGGTATAGTGAAACTTGACCAAATATTATAAATATAAATAAAAAAGCGACGGTTTTGCCGTCGCTTTTTATATTAGTTTTTATTAATTTTTATTGATTTATTTTGCTTTTGGGTATTCGTTGCAAAGTAATCTATAAGGGGCTTCGTCTTCTTCGATTTTAGGGAATCTACCAGCGGGTGGGTTAAATCTATTATCGTTATTATCGTCAAGCGTTTGAAGAGAAAGATTAAGCGGAAATATTTTATCTAAAACCCTAACTGAATGGATGTTGTGGTGGAAGTGTCTATTTGTGTGTTTACAGTATAATTCATCTAAAAACTTTTCGCCAGTGTGTCCAAAAGGCGTATGACCGATGAAGAGATAATTTGTTAAAGCATCTCTATTTTTATAAAGAAAATGCGCTTATTATTTTTAAATAATATTTTTTTTGTTGTCGTTTTTGTTGTAGTCTATATAGTAGAATACATTATATAATTATAATGAAGAATTTTATCATTAATTATATTCGCGAAAAATAAATTAAAAAATTAATAAAAAATAAAATTCAGGTGTACTATTGGTGTACACAGGGATGTAAATTAAACGTATAAATAAATTTAAGGAGCAAAAATATGCCTAACACATCTTTAGAAGACAAAATCAAACTTTTTAACACGAAATACAACGTAAAATTTGATCCACACGCCGTTGCTGAAGAAGCAAGAATAGACGACGTGCTTGATGGATTTCGTTTTGATCAACAAGATCCAAAAGTTAAACAAGCATCAAATTATTTAAAAACTTTATTTGAAACGCTTTCAGATAGCCTTAACGCGCAAACTCAAATCAATGCAACAGGTTACTATGACTTATCAGATTTTAATATTGTAAAATTTGTTAATGAATTTGAAGAAATTATGGCGCAAAGAAATGCTGAATCAAAAGAGCCTAAAGAACGTAAACCGTTTGAGGGAATGAATTTTGAAAAGTTGATTGAAAAAACGACCGCCAAAACTAAAGAATACGATAAAACATTATATAGTATTTGGGCAAATAAAGTTGTTGATGGTAAAATTTCGTTTAAAACGTTAAAGAAAATTACCGATGAATCTATAAGAAATATTGAAAGACAAGAAAGAGAGAACCGCCCTATAAGCCGTGAAGATTTAACGAATATCGTTTTAGCGCATGAAGCAATGTTTAGAGTTTCTCAATCAAGAGGATTCTTTTGGAAATTATTCAATTTCTTTAGAGAAGATAGATATTTAGATTCATTATCAAATAAAAGAATGGAATACGTTAATAAAAATTATCCAGTGCAAGACATTTTAGATAAAATTCCAGACTCTGTTATGAAAGAAACGTATACAAATACAAAATACGCATTAAATCATATAAATGAGAAAAAATACGAAGTTAAACGCCAAGCAGAAGAGAAAAAGGCAGAAGAAC
>JAGCMG010000101.1 GCA_017646555.1 Clostridia bacterium
CCGCAAAAAAAGAACACCGTGATTGGTGTTCTTTTTTTACTATTTTTAATCCCTAATCAAATATTGAAAAGTCGTTTAGGTTGCTTTTGATTTCGCTAAAATTTATTTTTTTAACGCTTTTAGATTTCTCCAATTTATAACAAAAAATCGGGACGTAACCTATCGTGCCGTCAAAAGACATAGAAATTATAAAATGCGTTGTTTTTTCATTGAATTTTATAGGTTTGCCGTTTTGCCACTTGCACCCCAAAGCCTTTGCCCATTTTAAGAAGTTTTTGCCGTCGGCAAGTTCAACTTGAAAGCAAATTGATTCTTCATTTTGTAATACTTGTTGATAATTTTTGTTTTCTTTTTCCATAAACTTACCTCTTTACTTTTTTATTTTTTAGCATAAAGAGAGTATGAAAAAAGACCCATCGTACCGATGAGCCGTCACCTAAAAAAACATCCCATCAGTCAGCCTTTAGCACCTTACTAAAAAGCAGGTTGCTGTGCGGTCAAAGGGGCTGTCCCTCACGCACTCTTTATGGTAACATTGTTATAATTATTTTAAAAAAAATTTTTAATTTTGTCAAATTTTTAGCAATATAAAGTAAAGTTTTTATAAATTCTTTAACAAATATTATCGTAGCGCAAATAAATCTATTGAAAAAGACATAAATTTATGTTATAATTCTTTAAATTATAAGTTTTTTGAAAATACTATTCGTTTTTAGGCTAAAATATGAAAAAATTATTGTTAGAAAAAATTAAAGAGGCACTTTTTTCCGTGCTACCAATAACTTTAATCGTTATTGCGCTAAATTTTACACCACTACTTGACTTATCTTTACCTGAAGTCTTGATTTTTTCTATTTCGGCAATATTTTTAATTTTAGGCATAGGATTTTTTACTTTAGGCGCTGACTTTGCTATGACACCTATGGGCGAATACGTAGGCTCTGGGCTTACTAAATCAAAAAATCTTAAATTACTTCTTATCGTTTGCTTTTTATTGGGCGTTTTAATCACCGTTGCAGAACCCGATTTAACGGTTTTAGCAAATCAAGTCGGCAGTAAACTTATTATAATTTTCGTTGGGCTTGGTGTCGGTGTATTTTTGATTTTATCTATACTAAAAATCATTTTTAAGAAAGATTTATCAAGCATTTTAGTATATTTTTACATGTTTTTATTTGCTTTGGCTCTAATCATTATTTCGGTTAATCCAAGCAAAACTAATCTTTTACCGTTATCTTTTGATTCTGGTGGGGTAACGACCGGACCTATAACCGTCCCGTTTATTATGGCGTTAGGCGTGGGTGTCGCATCTACTATTGGTGGCAAAAACGCTGGTGAAAACAGTTTCGGTTTGGTTGCTATGTGTTCAATTGGGCCTATACTTGCCGTACTTCTTTTAAGCATTATTAACGGCGGGGGAATTTCTTCGCCAAATATCAGTGATTATTACTTTTCAAGCGATATTTTATCGGCTATCGGCAAGACCTTACTTATCACCACTAAAGACGTTAGTATTGCGTTAGGTTTATTAGTGGCGTTCTTTTTGATAATCAATTTTATTTTCTTAAAATTACCTAAGAAAAAACTTATTCAAATAGCAATCGGCACGTTTTTTACCTATATAGGTTTAATAGTATTCTTAACAGCCGTTCACGTTGGCTTTATGCCTGTTGGTTTTAAAATGGGTACGGAACTTGCTAACTTTTCCCCTATTGCCGTTACTATTATAGCGTTCGTTTTAGGACTCGTTGTCGTTTTAGCCGAACCTGCCGTTCACGTTCTTAATAAGCAAGTTGAAGAAATTACTAACGGCACCGTTTCTAAAAAATCAATGATGATTGCTTTAAGTGTTGGCGTTGGTTTATCGATTTGCTTATCTATTATTAGAATTATCTTTGGCTTTTCGATAATGTACTACATCGTACCTGGGTATTTGATATCTTTAGGCTTATCATTCTTCGTTCCTAAAATTTACACTGCTATTGCGTTTGACTCGGGCGGAGTTGCATCAGGACCATTGACTTCGACCTTTATTTTGCCGTTTGCTATTGGCGCATGCGTTGCAACAGGTGGAAATATTTTATCTGATGCTTTCGGCATCGTAGCAATGGTTGCCATGACCCCTTTAATAACTATTCAAACTTTAGGCTTTACTGCTATTTCTAAAAAAATCGTCAGCGAAAAACTTGCTATGAAACGCATTTTAGATGATGACGACGACCAAATTATTCGCTTTTTATAGGAGGATTTATGCAAGAAAATAAAGCGACGACCACTCGCAAAAAAACAACTAAATCACCTAATAAAAAGCAAGTTTCAAGCGTTAAAAAATTAAAAATTTTAATAACGATTGTAAACAGAAGCAAAGCTATTTATTACGAGGATTTGTTAGAACAATTTGACGTTAACGTTCAAATGATTTTATACGGAAAAGGCACGGCAAACTCGCAACTCATTGATTTACTTGGATTAGTTGAATCCGATAAAGCAGTTATAATTTCTTGTATAAAAGAAGATAAAGTAAAAGATGCGTTAGAAACGCTTAACGAAAAGTTTAACAAAGTTAAACACGGTAAAGGTATAGCTTTCACTGTTCCTTTAGATAGCATTATAGGTGTATCGTCTTATCAATTATTGAGCAACGACAGGACCGTAAAAGAAGGAGAAATGAAATAATGAAAAGCGGTTATAAATGTATTTTAGCAATTGTGAATAAAGGATTTTCCGAAGAAGCGATGGAAGCAGCGAAATCTTGTGGCGCAAAAGGTGGTACTATTTTGAGTGCAAGAGGAACTATTTCCAAAGATGCTGAAAAGTTTTTTAATATCACTATTCAACCAGAAAAAGAAATGGTTATGATATTAGCAAAAGAAAACGAAATCGACGGTATTTTAAAAGGATTGTATAAAGCAATCGGTACTTCAACTAGTGCGCAAGGTATTGCGTTTGCACTTCCAGTTGATGAAACGGTTGGGCTTGATAAATAATCCCCCCTTATTTTTAATAAAAAATCAGCCACACGAGTTTAACTAAAATCGTTAAATTCGTGTGGTTTTTCTTTTTAGACTCACACAATATTTAACTGTTAAAATTATTTGCTTTTATTTATATTATATGTTATAATATAATCGCTAAATTTTGTTTAAATGAAAGGAGAATTGGAGTTTATGAGAAAAACTAAAAACAGACTTGTAACCCTAATTAGTATTCTTTGCATTTTCGCGATGCTTTTCAGCATGAGCGTACCTACTACGTTTGCATCAGAATACAGAACGGGTTCAAGTGGCGTTTCATCTTCTTACAGAAATGGGCGTTACTATCAAAACTTACAAAACGTTGAATTATCTGGGGACGACGCTACTGACGTTGTAGCAGTTGCTCTTTCTCAACTTGGCTATCAAGAAGGTACTTCATCTAGTCAATTAGACGGGGACTCTGGTAGCGGTAGTGGTAACTATACGGAATTCAACTTAAACACCGGCTTATCACAAGGTGAAGCATGGTGTGCATCGTTCTGTTCATGGGCGTTGTATCAATCAGGCGTTAGCCCACACAACGATTCAAGTTCTTGGACGAGATATCACTCTGGTGACTACAAGTACATATGGTGTGACCCAGGTTGTAATAACTGGGCAAACCAACTTAAAGGCGCTGGGCTTTACGGCACGCGTGAATCGGGATATAAACCAAATACTGGCGATTTGATATTTTTTAACAATAACGGAATAAATCACATCGGTATCGTTGTTTGGTGCGACGGTAGCACAGTTTATACTGTTGAAGGTAATACAAGCAGTGCTGAAGGCTTAAACGGCGAAGGTGGTGGCGTTTACTATAAAAGTTACTCTTTGACAAGCACTTATATTAACGGTTACGGTAAACTTTCACAAAAATACGAAAGCGCTAACGTTCCTAAAGTAGACTACTCGGGTAGCGCTATGACTCCTGGTTGGTACATAGTTAGAACTGGTAAAACCTTATCAGGTAGTGGTGTTTCAGTTCCAGCTCACCATATGTTTAAGGTAACCTCTATTTCAGGCTCAACTGCAACCGTTGAGTACAACGGCAGTACTGGCACGGCTACACTTTCTCAAAGCACTGCTCTTCAAGTAACTGCAAGTGGGGAAAGCGCATCAGCCCTTTCTGGTTATAAATTTGGTCTTACCAACAAAGGTGTTACCGTTAATACAGACGGTTCTTGGTCAGTTGAAATGTATTTAGAAGGTGCTGATAACAATTTTGATTACGATGCTTGGTATGGTATTTATGACCTTGGCGTTACCCCTACAAGTTCAGCAGATTCGCAAGGTGCTTGGGGTTATTTAGTACACGGTGACGACGGTGTACGCGATACCGGTCTTAGTTCGGGTTCCAATCTTCCGACTAAACGCTTTAAGTTCACCTTTACTTCTAACGACCTTGACACTCCTGCATCAGGCAAGAAAAACCCTACCTTAGGTGGAACTTATAACGTTCACGTTTTCTTTGCTGACCACGGTGCTAAAGCATATTCAATTGCGCGTTCTATTCCTATTACAATCCCTGCTAAACCTACTGTTTCTGCAAGTTACGACCACGTAATAATTATCGGGGTTGACGGCGCAGGTACGTATTTTAACAATGCTGACACTCCTAATATGGATAGAATTTTTAGCAACCAAAATACCGCTATTTCTCATACCGTTCGCACTGAAGACCCATCTATAAGTGCTCAAAATTGGACGTCTATGTTACACGGTGTTGCTGATGAATATCATAACATTACTAACGATTACGCGTCATCTAACCCTTATCCATTAAATTCTGACTATCCAAGCGTGTTTAAAGTTGTTCGCGATAACTATTCAAACGCTAAACTTGGCGCGTTTACACATTGGGCACCTATCAGCACTGGTATAATTGAAGAAGGTATTAACGTTAACAAAGTTTACGGTTTAAGTGACGAAAATATTTCTCAAAAAGTATGTGAATACGTTAACGCAAACGACCCGAAATTTGTTTTCGTTCAATTCGACGAAGCAGATAGTACTGGCCACTCTTATGGTTTTAATACTCCTTCTCAACACGAAGTAATTACAAGAATTGACGGTTATATTGGTCAAATTTACGATACTTATGCACAAAAAGGTCTTTTAGATAGAACTTTATTTATTGTAACTTCCGACCACGGTGGTACTATAAATGGTACCCACGGTGGCACTTCATACGATGAAACGCACGTTTCTTTCTATGCAACGGGTTCAACCGTTCAATCTGGCACTATCGGCGATATGATGGTACGCGATACGGCAGCAATCGTATTACACGCACTTGGTTGCCCTGCTCCTAATACTTACTCGGCTCGTGTTCCTAATAATTTATTTGCTAACGTTACTCGTTCTACCGAATATTCTTTCGGTCTTACCTCTAAAGGCGTAACAGTAAACGGTAGTTCTTATGAAATTGAAATGTATATCGAAGGCGCTGATAACCGTTTTGGTCACGACGCTTGGTTCGGTATTTACGACGGTAACGTAACTGCTGAAGAACTTTTTGCTAAAGGTAGTGCTCTTTCACAAGGTGCTTGGAACTACGTTGTTCAAAGCACTGCATCAAAACAAACCCCTGGTTTAAGCCCAGGCACAAGATTAGGCGCTGAAAGAAGAACTTTCACATTTAAATCTTCCGACTTATATAGCGCAACAACTTCAAGCAATCCTACCGTTGGTGGCACTTATACGATATTCCTTTTCTATACCGACGGTCACGACGGTAACGGCTACGTAGTTGCTGATAGCATTTGCGTAACTATAAAAGCAAACAATACTAATAGCGTTAACTTTGGTCTTACTGAAAACGGCGTAACCGTTAGACCTGACGGCTCGTTCTCGTTAGAAATGTACCTTGAAGGCGCTGGTAGCGACTTTAAGTTCGATACTTGGGTCGGTATGTACGACGCTGACGTTACCGAGGCTGAACTTAAAGCAGAAGGTGGTAACATTTCTCAAGGCGCTTGGGGTTATATTAAAAACCAAAACGATACTTCAAACCTTAACTCTGGCACAAGATACGTTTTCAGTTTAGACTCAAACAACTTTGATACAAACAAAGAAAACCGTCCAGTTGCAGGTAAAACTTATAGAGTATTCCTATTCCCTACCGACGGTAAAGTTGCAGGCGATAATAGACAATATGATGCAGTAGCAAGTTTTGCTGTTCACATTCCTGCTAACTCTAACACAGGTGAAGGATATCAATTCGGCTTTATTAACAGCGAAAATAAAGTAACGGCTAACGGCGACGGAACTTGGTCACTCCATATGTTTATCGAAGGTGCTGATAATCGTTTCGATTACGACGCTTGGTACGGTATTTACGACACTGACGTTACGGCTGAACAACTTTTAGCAGGTCGTGGTGAAATGTCGCAAGGCGCTTGGGGTTATATCAACTCTTCTCTTTCAAGTGGTAAATTAGGTTCTGAAAGACATACGTTTACTTTCAATTCTTCAAGCATTGATACAAATCAAAGCAACAACCCACAACTTGGTGGTAGTTATAATTTAGTTCTTTTCTACAACGACCGTTCACCTGATGGATACGTCGTTGCACGTATGATACCGTTTACAATTCCTACCTTATCTCAACCGTCTTTCGGTGTAATTGAAGATGGTGTTACCGTAAACTATGACGGCTCTTGGTCGGTTGAAATGTATTTAGAAAATGCAGATAGCCGTTTCGAATACGACGCTTGGTTCGGTATCTACGATGTCAGCGTAACTGCAGAATCCCTTTTAGAACAAGGTGGCGCACTTTCTCAAGGTGCTTGGGAATACGTTATTCCTGGTGGCTTACACGTTCCGGGACTTTCGGCTGGTCAAAAACTCGATAGTGGTAGAATCGAATTTTCGTTTAGTTCTCTCCAACTTACTCCTGATCATAATCACCCAGTGCTTGGTGGTACTTATAAGATTTTCTTATTCTACACCGACGGTAAGTTAGGTGGTAACGGCTATATCGTTGCTGCTGAAACGTTAGTTACTATTCCAAGTTCGGCTACGGTTGAACCAAGCACTCCTGGTCGTCCAGAAGACCCACATATTCATATTCCATACGACGTTTATCACGACGATTATTACCACTGGGAAGTTTGTGATTGTGGTGAACAATTATCTAAAAACGAGCACGATTTCACAAACGGAAACGAATGTTGGTGTGGTTACGAAAGACCTGAACAACCTAACCCTGACGATGATAACACGGGCAACAACACCCCTGGTAACGACAACAATCATAACAATAACAATAACAATAACAACAGTGGAACACAAGATAGTTCAGTTGGTTGCTTTGGCTCAATAGCAGTTGGTGACGCGTTATTTAGTGGTATTATGATTGCAATCGTTTTCCTTATCGTTATTGGAAAAAGAGCGTTTATAAAAAAATCTAACTAATCATAAAAAAGGCAAGGGTTTCCTTGCCTTTTTTTAATCGTATTTTTTATGACAAAATTAAAATAAAAACGCCGTACGGCGTTTTTTTGTTATTTGGGGCACTTTCATTATACCGTTATAGATAAAAACGCTCCATTATACCATATACCATAATTAAAAATTATTGCTTTTTATGTAAAAATATGTTATAATTTGTTAGGTGATATTATGAAAAATACTTTTAGAAAAACTACTAATTTAATTTTATCTTTTATTTTGCTTATTGCTTGTTCGTTAACTTTTACGGCATCAAGTAAATTTGTTAATACTAATAATCAAACGGAAAATATAAAGGTTGAAACGGTTTTGGGCAATAACGACACTTTTGACGCCAAAAATACTAATACCTTAATGTCTGGTATTGATATTTCAGGTTGGCAAGAGTCGGTCGACTGGGCAAAAGTTAAAGCATCAGGCGTTCAATTCGTAATGCTTAGAATTTGTACTTATAGTTCAGCTAACCACGCTTATGATATTGACCCTATGCTTGATAGCCATATTAAAGGTGCAAAAGCACAAGGTATACATATTGGCGGGTACTTTTTTAGTTACGCTAAAAGCCTTGCTGAAATTCCTGGTGAAGCAAACTTTGTTTTAAGTTTAATTAATAGATATCCTTCAACTTTCGATTTCCCTATCGTATTTGACGCTGAATCAACGAATATTCAAAGTTTCGCAGCAGATGCTTGCGTATCTTTTTGCTCTATTTTAGAACAAAACAACTACTGGGCAATGATTTACGCCAGCACAAATTGGTTTAATACCATAATAGTCCCATCGTCTAAAATTTCTGGTTATGCATTATGGCAAGCACATTATCCGTGGGCAACGGGAACACAAGTTGAACGTTATACTGGATATACACCGTCACAAAGCACCAGTATTGCAAGTGCAAGGCCGGCTATTAACAATAACAACAATAATGTAACAATGTGGCAATTTACTCAAAAAGGTACGGTTTCAGGTATTGGCTCCGAATGTGTTGATATGAACGTTTGCTATACCGATTACAGTAAAGTCATTCCTGCTATGGGTAAAAACGGTTTCCCACCCGCCCACACTTGTTCTTATAATACTTTAAAATATGACGGCAATAACCACTGGTACGAATGTTCTTGTGGCGCTAAATCGGGGGTAACGGCTCATAATTACTCTTCACTTAAAAATGATGCAAACAACCATTGGAACGAATGTGTTTGTGGCGCTAAATCAAGCGTTGTTGCGCATAACTATTCAACCGTTAGGTCGGATAGCGAAGGTCATTGGCACGAATGTACTTGTGGATTAAAAACGGAAAAAACGCCTCACCAAATGGCTCCGTCCTATAACGATTCTAACCACTTTACAAAATGTTCAGTATGTAATTATAATACTGGGGACTCAGTTCCACACGTTCACGATAAACAATCCTTAAATGAAACGCACCATTATTTTATGTGCGATTGTGGACATATTGACCAAACGACTTATCAAGAACATAGTTATACAGTGTCTTCACAAGGTGATTATCACGAGTTAGCGTGTGATTGCGGTTATAATTCAGGTCCTATTGAACATCAGTTTACACAAAAGCGTAGTAATTCCAGTGGGCATTGGTACAAATGTTCTTGTGGCGCAACAACTGAAGTTGTTGAACACAATTATTACAACACTTTCTGTACTGACTGTGGTTTCCATCGTCACGATGGTGAGTTTGAGTATAATACAACATCTCATAGTTGCCTTTGCACAGGCTGTAATGAAGAAATAACTGAAAACCATACGCTTAATAATAACGGTGTTTGTCGTTGTGGCTACACTTCCCCTATAGCGACACCAGGCCAAGATGAAAACATTAACGATAATCAATCAAACTGCGCTATGGCAATAAGCATTAGTGAA
>JAGCMG010000004.1 GCA_017646555.1 Clostridia bacterium
GATTCAGTTTTAGTTACGGGCACTTTTAATAAAGGCGAAATTATTAGTCTTTTAGATAAAACGGGGTTGTCGCTTTTTCCTGAAAGCAAGGCTTTTGAAGAACTTTCAACTCCTGAATCGTTAAGAACGCGTACCTATGTCAAAATTCAAGACGGTTGCAATAATTTTTGTTCGTACTGCATTATTCCGTATTTAAGGGGTAGAAGTCGCTCTAGAAACTCCGATAAAATCGTTGAAGAAATTGCTAAAATAAATTCGCCGGAAGTTGTTTTAGGTGGTATTGATATTTCATCTTATAACGACAACGGCGTTACGCTAACTGGGCTTATAAATAAACTTCGTGGTACGGTTTCACGCATCCGTATAGGCTCATTTGAGGTCGGCGTTATAAATGACGAACTTTTAACGGCTCTTAAAAACCTTAAAGATTTTGCCCCACATTTTCATTTATCACTTCAATCGGGGTGTGACGAAGTTTTGAAAAAAATGAATCGTCGCTATACGACTAGTGAATATTTAGAAAAAGTCAATTTAATTCGAAAGTATTTTCCTAACGCTGGTATTACTACCGATATCATAGTAGGCTTTCCAACTGAAACGGAAGAAAATGCTTTTGCTACCCTTGAGTTCGTAAAAGAAGTTGCATTTTCCGATATTCATCCTTTTCCTTATAGTCATAGAACGGGGACGGTTGCAAGTAAATTAATAGATATAAACGGCGACGTTAAAAAGGCGCGATTAAATAAACTTATCGAACTAAAAAAACAACTTAAAAATGAGTTTTTAGAAAAAAACGTGGGTAACGTGGTGCGTGTTTTATTTGAAACGGACGAAAATGGTTATTTTGCTGGGTATAGCGAAAACTATATTAGAGTGTACGCTAAAGGCGATAATTTAGCCGATAAAACTATAAAAGAAGTAAAAATTATTAAAACGCTTTTCGACGGCGTTTTAGGTGAAATTATATAGGAGTTATTATGAAAAGATTTGATGAAAATTGTTTATTTTGTAAAATAATTAAAGGCGATATTCCCGCAAAGAAAATGTATGAAGACGATGATATGCTTATTTTTTGCGATATTGACCCAAAAGCCCCAAAACACTATTTATGCGTTCCAAAATCGCACTTTAAACTTCTTGCTGATATGACTGAATATGAAAGCGAACTTTTAAGAAAGTGCTTGCAAAAAATTCCTACCTTAAAAGATGAGTTAGGGCTTAACGACGGATATAGACTTGTAATCAACCAAGGCGACGACGCTGGACAAACGGTGTTCCATTTACACATTCACATTTTATCAGGCGTTAAAATGGGTTGGACACCAGCGTAAAAAGTTTTTAAAACGATTAAAAAACGGTTGACAATAACTCTATCGTTTTGTATAATAATTATGCTTTATTAAACGCCTGTGGCAAAGGAGGGGTGTAGGATGTCTTTAGTAAGAGTTGGTGAAAACGAATCAATCGACAGCGCATTAAGAAGATTTAAAAGAAAATGTTCGCGTGACGGTATTATTGGCGACCTCCGTAAAAAAGAATTTTACGAAAAACCTTCTGTAAAAAGAAAGAAGAAGGCTGAAGCCGCAAGAAAAAGAAGCATTAAAGGCTAATAGAAAGACCTACTAACGATAAAAGTTGGTAGGTTTTTTATTTTTAAAAATTTTGTCGAAAATTAGGATGGATTATGCAAGATAAGACGATAAAAGATTACGCAAAAGAAGCAAAAAAGCGTTTAAAAACGGGCTTTTGGCAAGAACAAAAAGAAAAGGCGAAGTTAAGAACGGAAAAAGCCGTGTTAGAAGGCGTTGCTGTTTCAAAAGTTACTCAGTATAATTTTGAAGAAGCGCGTAGAAAGATTACCGTGGACCCCTTATTTAGTGAAGAAGAAGAATTTTACGATAAGGTTAAATCCTTGCTTGACGAATTTGGCGAAACTGAAGATATCGTCGGCAAATTAATTGATAAAGAGTATTATAACAGCGTTTCTTATGAAAGAAGACAACGCTATATGCTATCTCTTTCAGATAGGTATTTATCGGCGCTCGAACGATATAAAAAAGAGAAAGCCTTAGTCGCTATTATATGACATAATACAATAAAGAATAAATAAACATTGTAAAATATACCGTAATATATTGAATTTCGATAAATTTTAATTTAATATTGAAAAAGGTTGTTTTATATGTTATACTATATTAACTAATTATTATAGGTTATGGAGATAAAACTGTTATAGACTATGGAGATAAAACTAATGAAAAAGAAAATTTTATTATTTATTCTTTCTCTTATAATGATTGTTTCTACAGTTTCGTTTTTAGGATGTGTAATGACGCCACCTGATAATGGTGATAACTCAGCAAATAACAATGATGCTGATACAGGGGACGATGATATTGATTATTCCGACGAGTACGGAACGGTTACTATCGACGATATTTTCGTTTTAATAAACGGCACTAAAGAAATTGTTCCCGTATTTTCAATGCCGAGAGAGGCTGAAGATTTAACTTACACTTTTTCAGGCTCGGCAATTACTATAACTGACGGGATTATAAAAGGTGTTTTGTTAAATTCGGAGACAACTGTAACTGCTACATCCGAACACTTTAAGACGACTTTTAAGGTAACCGTCGTTGAGCAAATTTTTGCTATTAATGAAATTGACCCACTTATTGCAGGCTATTATTATCCACTTACCGTTGAGTTTGAAAATGTTTCAAGAAACGATGACATTACTGATTTAGAATTTAACTTTGGTGTTAGTAGTTCTTATTTTTCAGTAGAAAATGGTAACTTAAAAGCAACTCAAGATACGCCTGTTGGTTATTATACTTTCCGCGCTAAATTAGGTAAGTTTATTACTAAATTCTCCGTTAGAGTTGGCGATAAGTCGGAAATAGGTTTAGGTACGCACGGCACTTACACCACCCGTTATAACATTGTTAAAGATAGAGTAAATTATAATATCGACGTATTGTTTGCCGGTGATTAGTTTATGGACGATTACTTTTTTAAGGATTTTTACGATAGATTTTCTGGTAAAAATGCGCAAACCGTTGGTATTTCGTCAACAACCGTTACCGATTGGATTTTTTATGCGCAAGAACTTATCGTAAGTGCAAATCCTAACGCAATCGTGTTGCACGTTGGGACTAACGATATTTTCGACGATAAACGCACTAACGTAACTGAAAACGCTAACAATTTAATCACACTTTTTGAAATTATTCACGCTAAACTTCCTAACACGCATATTTACTGGTGGACCATTGAAGAAAGAATAAATCAATCTTCGTATTCGTCAATCGTTCAAGGCGTTAATATCGCCGTTAAAAATTATGCAAGCACTCATACTTCTTTCCTTACGGTTGTTGATACCTATTCGCTTATGGACGTAAACGATAAGTCAATGTGGAGAGAGAACGATACAGTTCATCCGTCTAATCCACACGGGTACGACGTATTTATGCAAGCAACGGTTAACGCTGGATTAGATAGTTCATACGCGCCTAACGTTTCGTTTGATATTGAAAACGTACCACTTTTATACCCTGGTTATTACGTTGATTTTAACCCTGAACTTCCTGGCTCGGTAACTTACAGCGTTAATAAGACGGGCTTAACTATAACGGACGGCAAAATTATTGCGTTAGAAACTGCAACGGCAGGGGATTACACAGTAACGGCTAAAGTCGGCTCTTTTAGTGATACTTTCACGGTAACCGTAAAAGATACCACTACCATTTATACTAATAGTGATGGTGGTAAAGGTTCTTTATACGGAAAACAAGATAATGGGGACGAGTTTATTGAGGGGAATAATAGATTTGGTAGTTTAATAAATCGTGTTTCGGCAAATCTTGGCAACGATTTAACGCTATTTGCCGGCGATAGTTTTATGGATGAACGTTGGTTCTTTAGAGATTTTTATAATAGATTTTTAGGTAAAAACGCTCAAACGGTAGGTATATCTTCGTCGCGTGCTGAACAATGGATTTGGTATATGCAAAAACTTATCGTTCCTGCTAATCCTAAAAATTTAGTAATGCATATAGGCACTAACGATATCTTCGACGGAAAGCAAACGGCGGGTACCGTTACTGGGTATTTAACGGAAATGTTTGACCTTTTACATCAAAGATTGCCTAACACTACTATCTACTGGTGGACGATTGAAGAAAGAATAGGGCAATCGGCGTCTTCGTCAAAAGTTACCACGCTTAACGCTAATATCGTGAATTATGCTAACGGTAAAAACTGGCTTAAAATTGTTGATACTTATTCGATTTTAGACGTAAACGATTACAGTTTGTGGAATCCGAAAGAGTCTACGTCAACTGGCGTAGACAACGTTCACCCGTCTAATCCAAAAGGGTACGACTTGTTTATGCAAGCAACCGTTAACGCAGGGCTTAATATTGCTGATAACGCTTTAGAAATTTTAAATACTGAGGGCAATCAATTTAGAAAGTATTCGTTAAACTACGCTAATAATTTTGTGTTCAAAACGACGGCAACCGTTTCTAACTATTACAACAACGGTCACTTATCGTTTAACTTAAATAATAGTGATAGCACGCGTTTCTTGATTTGGGATAACGATAGTAACGGCACTTTCAAGTATACTATTTACAATATCAGCGCTAACGATGTTTACGATTTTAGTCAAACCGATAAAACCATTGAAATTGCAATTTTACTTACTGCTAAGAACGCTTATATGTTCGTTGACGGCAAGTTAAGATGCGCATACCTTTACGTAAACGATGGTAGTTTAACTTCTAACTTCTCGTTCGGCTCGCAAGGGGTTGACGTTAAGTTTGAAAATCTCATAGTAGACGGCACGAGTAGCGACGCTTATAAAGAATTATTATCTAACGCGCAAGTATCGTATTATGAAAACCTTAACAAAACTACCGAAACGAAGATTTCCGATTTAGCAATTGTTTCGGCAACGGGAACTACGCTTAATGATAAAACGGTAGTTAACGATACGGACAACTACGGCAACGCAACGGCAACAGGGTATACTAAAAACTTTATTTTTGAAAGTAAATATACTTTAACTCAAGCAGGTAGCAACGCGCATATCACTTTACACTTTGATTATCAAAGTGGTACAAATCCTACCACGAGATTTTTAATTATGAATACCGATTCGGACGCTGATTTTGAGTTCACGACGAATAACTGGGACGGTGCAGGAAAAGGCACGACGGGTTTACCTCTTGCTGTTAACGGAACTATTAAATTCCAAGTAGTAGTAACCGACGGCAACGCATACTTATTCGCTGACGGCGTATTAAAATGCGCTTACCTTAATATTGAAATTAAGAATTTCTACTATGGCGCAGAAAATATGTCGGGTGTGTTCACGGAAACTAAAGTTTACGCTTACGGCTCGGCTGGCACTAGCGCGTTTAGCGAAGCCATTAAGGATTATGAAGCGATAAATTCTACTGCAACTTCGGAATTTACC
>JAGCMG010000102.1 GCA_017646555.1 Clostridia bacterium
CCTTTTAACAAGCCCTAAATCATAAAAATCCGTCTTTAATTCAACGAACGGTTCTAACAAAATTTCTTTAATCCAGTCCCATAAAACGCGCGTCATTTCGTCGCCTTGCATTTCAACGATAGGCGTATTATACTTAATTTTTGCCACGATAATTCTCCAAATGTTTTTTATTATTATATAATAAACAATGCGTTAAGTCAATTATTTTTCAGTGTTTAACAATGAAAAACGGTGCATACCGTTATGCACCGTTTAAATATTTATTTTTCAACGACAAATCCCATAAACTCAAACGGGTACAAAGTCGATAGCGTTACCGTATCGCCCGATAAACTTGCCGTACCGTTTATAGGCGTAACGCTTTTATATTCTTTATCAAGCGTTATTTTTGGCGCTCTTATCTTATCGCGTGAGAAATTCCATACTCCGACAGAAAGCGATTTTTCGTCTTCTTTACACATTATATAAACGTCTGGATTTTTTAAGGTATATGCAGGCAACTTATTGCCCGAAAGCCACTCACACGCTTTAATGACTTGTTCAGTTTTAGCGTATGAACGATAATGTTCTAATAAACTTTTAACGCTTTTAACACTCACACTTGCATCAAAGCACAATACGTAAAATCTTTGACCTTTTGCGTTTTCGTAAAGATATGCCGACGGATTAACCTTTTCCATAGGTTCGCCTGCGTAGAACGGTATTCTATCGATATAATAACTTAATACTTTCGCGCCGTCTTTAACCTTAACTTTATGAATTCCTTTATCAGCACCGGTAATTCTATGCTTTACTTCGTTTCCAAAATCTTCATAGGCAGGTGAATAGCCACCTAAATCTTCTAAAAAGCCACAATCAACTCCTAAATCGGTTAGCGCTCTTGCCCCAACGATATCGGTAATAAGCCCGTTTTTAAGTTCGTTATCGGTGAGCCATCTTGCGTTTTCGCCAAAAGCAACAGCCGTTACGCCCTCTCCCTCATAGGTTGTAGGAATACCAAGTTGCGTTAAAACAAAACCTTCGTTAGGTCTAATCATAGAAGTAAAATGCGTTGGCGAATATTTATAAAGCGATTCTTTTACCTTTTCAGGGAAAGTATAAACTCTAACACCCGTTGCCGTTTTATCAGCAAAATGACGGCGCACGTCCTCATGGATTTTTTGATTTTCGATATGATTGTCCATATACCCACACTCATAGTTAGCGTTGGAAAAATAGTCCATCATATACTTTAAAATACCATCTGTCTTACCGTCAGCGCGTATTGCTATATCAAAGCACTCTAACGTAGCCGAAGAAGAAATACTACGTGGTCTTGGGAACGTATCGCCTTCTGCCATTATTTCTATATCGCCCTTGTCTTTAAACCATTCCATTTGCGCTCTTTCAAGTTCAATAACGGTAGAAAGTCTATCAGGGTAATCAGCAAAAAAGTCCCAATACGGTGCGCCGATAAGACGAACTAACGGTTTTGTATTGCCTGCTAAAAGTTTAGCAATCGTAGCAGCGTCAGTACCGTTTATATAATAATCGGCAGGGTGTAAACATACTGCAAGTCTAACCGACGGATTAGCATTATCAGCCGCTTGACGCATAGTGCGCGCGTAGTTTTCTAAAACTTCACCCATTACCGATAAATAGGCTTGTTTGTATTCTGAATCTTCCCAAAACTTATCTTTCACTAACGAAAAATCAAGGTGTGGGAATTTTTCGTTAAAAATTCTTTCGTGGTGTGGACAAAAACAACCTGGGACTTTATTAAACCCACCGTGACTTGAATGGAAGTCATCGTCAAACATAATAATATCAGCGCCCGTCATTGCAAAGTCGTATACGTGCTGTGAATAAAGGCTAAGAATTTTCTCATCAGCGTGGCAATAAAAACCTTTTTCCTTGCCGTCGTCTCGAATTTGTTTTTGAGCGTTGTTTTCGCATCGTGGCGTAGACGACAAAATCCAAATACCAACTTCGTAGCCGTTGTCTTTAAAAAACTTAACGTTATCACGTGTAACGCGAAGTGATTCTTGATGAAGTGCGTCGTCAGAAGTTACTATCGCACCCGTAAAAATACGCTTTACGTTGGTACGCTTTAATTCTTTCAATACCGTTTCACGAAGTGTTTTAGTTAACATTCGGTTACCGATTGGTACGGAAATAAAATAATCTTTCATTATTGCTCCTAAATTTACTATTTTAACAACAAATTTTAATTGATTATACCATAAAAAATTAGGCTTTGCAATATATAAATTGAAATAATAATATTTATTTGATATTGACAATTTTTTTCATAAGTGCTAAACTAATTTTGTTAAATAGAGGCGTTTATGGAAAATAGAATTTTAGCGCTAATTACAAGTTTTATTGCTATGTCTCTTGTAATTTTGGCGTACTTTACAAGAAAAAAATCACGGTATTTACTTTTTCAACTTTTGTGTATCATATTTTTAATAGTGTCATACTTTTTTACCGTGCAATTTTTTGCTATGATAGGGCTTTTCGTCGGGCTACTTAGAACTTCTACCTTTTTTATTTACGAACGAAAAAACCTACAAGCACCGATTTTAGCGTCGATTATTTTTTCAATTTTAACGATTGCATCTTATATTACCGTCAATCTAATTATTCTTAAAGATGCTAAACCACTTGATTTACTTTGCGTTTTCGCGCTTATTTGTTATGCGTTCATCTTTAGAGTTAGAAATCTTAAAATCGTGCGTTTTACTATGCTTGTTCCAACGATTTTATCAATACTTTTTAACGTTTTAACTAACGCGCCGATTTTTTCGGTATTAACCTATTTTATTGAACTTTCAGCAAATATAATTTCGATATTTAAGTATCACGTTATTAAAGGTAAAAAAGCCGACGAACTTTCGCCTAAAAACAATTAATTTAAAGGAATTTTTATGGAAAAATTAAACGTTATTTTAGACACCGATATTTCTAACGAAATTGACGACCAATTTGCATTAGCGTATCTTATAAAGTCGTTAGATAAAATTAATTTACAAGCAATAACGATAGCGCCGTTTACGGGTGGGTATACTTTAATTGACAACCTAAAAAAAGCAAACGATTTATCTTTTAATACTGCTGGCAAAATTTTAGATATGTTAAATGCGCCAGAATACAAAAAAGTAATGTATCAAGGCGCAATAAATTATTCGTTTGAAAGTAAAGAGTTAAACCCTGCAAGCGAAAAAATTATCGAACTTGCAAAAGCAAACGAACATACTACTATAATCGGTATAGGCGCAATAACTAATATTGCTATCGCTTTATATCACGCACCTGAAATTGCAAGTAAAATTGATATCGTTTGGCTTGGTGGGCATAGTTTTTTATCGCATTATAATACCGAATTTAACTTTCAACAAGACGTAGAGGGTGTAAGAATAGTTTTTAACTCAAAAGCACCACTTATCGTTATTCCTTGCAATAACGTTGCATCAAATTTAAGTACGACCATTTATGAATTAGAACATTACTTGCTTTCACAAGGTGAAATCGGTAAATACTTATGCGAAATCTTTGCATATTTTAGAAGTAAATGCGTTAAAAACTCTAACGATTTTATCGGCGATAGTTCGGTTTTATGGGATATTAGCGCAGTTGCCTACGCATTAAATAAAGACTGGTTTAACGTTATGTATATTAGTTGCCCGAATATTCTTGATGATATGTCATACGAATACACTACGGGTAAACACCAAATAGGCTTTGTTGAGAATTTACATAGAAACAAAATTTTCAACGACTTTTTCACAAAACTTGGCTGTAAATAAAAAATACCGACTAACCTTTTCGTTAGTCGGTTTTTTAGTGCGAACGGTGGGACTTTCGCCTGTGCGACCATACCCGACAAACAGTAGGTGTCTACTGTTTGGTGCAAGCACAAATTTGCAAGCAAATTTTCTCCTTAAACAAGTCCCCCCGATTACTTTAATTATAAACAAAAAAAAAGCACCGTCTAACCTAATGGTCAGTCGGTGCTTTTTGGTGCGAACGGTGGGACTTGAACCCACACGGTCTCCCATACGCCCCTCAAACGTACGCGTCTGCCAGTTCCGCCACGCTCGCAACTCATTTTTGCTAAATAAGTATAATCTTTTTTTATTTATTTGTCAACGCTTTTTGCGTACAATTTTTGATACTTTTTTTGATATTTTAATATTTTTTCTAAATATTCCCGTGTTTCTTTAAAAGGAACGTTAAAAATAGAAACCCCGTCTTTAGAATATTCACTATTTTTTAGCCAGTTTTTAACCGTTCCCTCACCTGCGTTATACGCTAAAAGAGCCGTTTCTAAAACGGAAAACTTATCTAACAAATACCTTAAATAGTAAGTACCGAATTTTATATTAGTTTTTGCGTCAAATAAGTCGTATTCTATTTCGCCCAAATTTTTTGCTATGAACTTTGCCGTGCTTGGCATAACTTGCATAAGCCCAACTGCGCCAGCCGAACTTACCACGTTTTTATTAAAACTACTTTCTGCCAAAATCACGGCGTATACTAAATACGGTGAAAGGTCGTTTTTTTGCGAATACAA
>JAGCMG010000103.1 GCA_017646555.1 Clostridia bacterium
AACAGTACCTGCCGTTACAAAAGATGCATAAATAAATTCTGTAACGATTAAGATTGAGCCAGCAGTGAGTAACGAAATTGAGCCGATACCTTTGAATACGCCACGAACCTTGCCTCTTAACAAGTCGCCGATAATTAAGGTTAAAGCAGCAAGTGCTGAAAGTGCAACAACAGCAAGAAGTATCATTGAAAGAACTTTACCAGCGCCAGTACTTGCTTGACCAGTTAAGATATCCATAAGATTATCACTTGCAACTAACTTATTGTTTTTACTTTCAACGATAGAGCCGTTTGAAATGAGTAAGTAAAGAACACCAAGACCTGCACCACCACAGATAATGCCCAAGATATATTTTGCACAGAACTTTGATGCAATAGCCCAAAGCACACGCAAAATGCCCATAAACCAATCAATCATAATAACGATAGCCGATACGATAGATATAATACCAGCAATATAAAGAGCGTCACCCCAAATAGGTTCTAAACCTAAAGAGTTGTTGATTTTAAGAATAGTTAATGCCTTAGGAGTTAATGAAGAGATTACAAATGATGAAGATAAGAGCATAAGTATGCCCGATGCAAGCATCAATAACCCAGATAACTTAGCAAAGGCACCACCTTTCTTCCATTTACCGTTTTCATAAACGACAGGTCTAACAGGTTCCCATCTTCGCCAATCGTTTTCATCAGTGAAAGGAGCCGTGTATCTGATTTGAGCAATTAAGCCAAAGAGTACTGCGATTATCATAGTAACCATAATGAGAATTGCTAAGATACTAATTGTTGAACGACCTGCTAAACCGAACATTACGTCACGACCGGTAAGTGAGCCAAGGTTTTGAATTTCAATAACAGGTGAGAACGTAAATAATAAGAACATACCTATGCCAACAAGTGAAAGCATAAAGAAACGGTTCTTAATCATATAGTAAACGAAATCTTTGAAAATACTGAGTGCTGATAAAACAATCATACCTAAAGCACTAAGCATTACCCAACCACTAACGCCTACCGTTGCAAGTTCAAACGGAGTACCTGATTCAGGCTTAAACGACCATTTATCCGAGAATGCTTGAACTGCGTCAATCTTTGCTAAAAGTTCAGCGCTCATAGCAGTCTTTGAGAAAAGGTATGTTAAAAAGAGTGAAATACCAGTTAAAATGAAAAATACTGCTTTAACGTTTTTAGATTTTCTTGTTTGTTCAGCCTTTGCCCTATCAGCCATTGATGCGATAAGAGCGCAAACGAATAAAATAGGAACGATTAATAACGGTAAATTCAAACCAACGCCACTTTGTAAACCGAAAATAAGCGCGATACCACTAATACTGATAACTTCAGGATAATCAGGCTTAATCATTAAGTCGGTTGCTTTAATAAGCGTTGCTTGATATGCAGGTAATGCGAAGAACGCACACATAAGTACCGCGCAAACGAAAATTGCACAAGCAGACTTATCCGTCTTAAACATATTGAGAAGACATACAACAAAACACCCAACACCTGCAATAAGTGAGAAGATTATTGCTGCGCCAAGGAATAAGTTATTACTTGGAAGTTTTGGAATTTCCGTAAGATAAGTATGTTGCGTAGTAACTGCACCTTGTACACTGATAAATTTACCAGTAGCAGGGTCGTAGTACTTAATGAAATCGTTTTTACGTAAAATTACGAAAAGGACGTAGAAAAGAACGAACATGCAAACTGCAAGCATAAAGACCTGGAAGAATGCATCCACCTTATTTTCACCAACTTTTCTAAGCTTAAATATCGTTGCTATAAGCGTATATAAGGCATATACAACGGTTAAACCTATCGATGCTAAGTTAATAATAAATTTCATCCCCGAAAGCATAGGCGCTACTAACGATATACCTACGAAAAGTAAGCCTATGATAAAGTTGAAAACAGCATTGAAAACAAGACGTGTTTTTTTGCCTTGCGGTGTGATGAACGTTGCTTCTAAAATATTTATGGCAGCCAAAATCATCCCTACGGTTAAAATAGAACTGCCCGAAGCGTTTACTACTCTTTCAAACATTGAATAACTCCTTGTTCAAACAATTGTGTCAATTAAAGCCAAACGGCAAAATCGCCATTCGGATACATTATGTATTATACAGCACTAAAAGCAATTAGTCAATAGGTATTTTGACAAAATTACTTTAAATTTATTTAAATATATATTTTTTAGTAAAGACAGCACTCAATTTTGTTAATTTTTCACAAAAATTAAGGTCACCGAACAAACGGTGACCTATTCTTCTTATTATTTGATTTGATTATTTTTTAAGTTTTCTTGCGCCGATTTTATCTAAAATAATACCACAAGTGTAAGGGTCGTCGCACGTAAAGCCGATAGCGCCGTTTTCATATGCTTCTTTATAAACGTTTTCGTCTACGTTCCAAGCAAAATATACGCAAGGTTTAATGCCCAATATCTTAAAGTCGTCGAAATACATTTTTTCAACGACAGGCGATGTTTTACCCTTTTCGTTCGACCACCATTTTCTGCAATCAACACCTTTTATATTACCACCGCTTGCAAATAAGCATACTTCATCAATATATGGATACGGGTCAACCACGTCACAACCTTTCATATGGCTTTTTGGGAAGAAACCGTGAATGGCAATTTCTTCATCTCTATGCTTATTTTTAATCCACGCGCAAAGTGCCGAAGAAAACGTAATTACTGTAAGTCTATCCTTCCCCCATATGCCGTATTCTTTACATATTTGGAGAGTTTTTTCACAAGAAACGTAAGCAAAATCACCGAATTCTTCAGGATAATCTTTAAGTTCAAGCAATAATTTTACGTCAGGTCTATCTTTTAAAAGTTCTAAGAGTTCGCATAATTCAGGAACTTTTTCGCCCTTAAATTGTTCGCCAAATTTAATACCAGCGTCAGCCTCTCTAACTTGTGCAAAAGTTCTATCTAAAATATGGCCTTCTTTATCGGTAGTACGTTGTAAAGTCGCGTCGTGACAAATAACGATATGATAATCACCCGTCATATGAACGTCCGTTTCAATCGCGTCGATATCAAGTTTTAACGCTTCTCTAAAAGCAATCATAGTGTTTTCCGGGAATTTTTGACGGTATCCACGGTGTGCCGCTAAAGTTACTTTCGTATCCATAGTTATCTCCTTAGAGTTCGTAATCTTTCAAGATTATATCACAGTTTTAACCTTTGGTCAATAGCGAAATTATTTTTTTATCGTTTTTTTTGCAAGACAAAAGCCACCGTTTAAGTGGCTTTCAAATTTTCTTAGAACGAAATATCCATTACGTTAACTATAATATAAATATTTTTTTCTTCAGCATCCCAACTTTCTTCAGCAACTTCGTATTTCATACTACCGTCTTTATTGCTATAAAGGCTGTAAAGTTTACCGTCTGCTTGACTCTTAGAAACTAATTGATTTTTTAAGAGTGTATCAATACCGATAAAAGCACCGTTTGATTTATTTACACCACTTAAAGCACCACCACTTTTAACGGTAAATAAAACGTTGCGATTTTCAGCGTCGTAAGCGATTTTTACGTTACCTTCCATATCAACTTCTTGCAAACAAAAAATAACTTTGCAATCTGCTTTATTATCAAGGTCTGCAGCACCACAACCAGTTAAAACCATGGTTGCGAAAACCATTATAAACGATAAACATAAAATTAAAAACTTTTTCATACTATCTCCTAAAAACGCCAAGCGCAAAATACGCCTACGTTTCGTTACATAGTACATTATACATTTTTAATGCCTTTAAGTCAATACTTTTTTAAATTTTTTTGTATTTTTGGGTCAATTGATAATTTTCCTTTATAAAAAATCTAAAAAACTTACCAAAAATGGTCAACTTTCATCATACCGTTATGCGTAAAATCATACCATAACAATATTTAAAATAAAAAAGGCGCTTCGATTGAAACGCCTAAATTATCTAAAAATTAGTCTTTGTAGTTAACGATACAAGCAAAGTCTTCAGCCTTTAATGAAGCACCGCCGATAAGACCACCGTCGATATTTCTTTCAGCCATAAGTTCTTTAACGTTCTTTGGGTTCATAGAACCACCGTATTGAATACGGAGTGCTTTTGCAACGTCTTCACCAAAGTTAGCCTTAATAGTTCTTCTGATAAAGCCGATAGTTTTGTTAGCGTCTTCAGCAGTTGCAGTTTTGCCAGTGCCGATAGCCCAAACAGGTTCGTAAGCGATAACAACGTCGGTAAAATCAGTAATACCTGCTAAACCTTCTAATACTTGTTTCTTTAATACGCGATTAGTTTTGTTCTTTTCTCTTTCTTCTAAAGTTTCACCAACGCATACGATAGGTTTTAAGCCGTTAGCGAGTGCTTGTTTAGTTCTTGCGTTTACGCTTGCATCAGTTTCGCCAAAGTATTGTCTTCTTTCGCTGTGACCGATAATAACGTATTCAACGCCGATTTCTTTGAGCATTTCAGCAGAAATTTCACCGGTGAAAGCACCCTTGTCTGCCCAAGCAACGTTTTCAGCGCCAAGGCGAATTTTGCTACCTTTGATAGCGTCAGCAACTGCCCAAAGGTCGGTGTATGGCACACATACAACAACTTCAGGTTTTGCTTTTGCTACGAGCGGTTTTAACGCTTCGATAAGTTCAACGGCTTCTTTAGCCGTTTTGTTCATTTTCCAGTTACCTGCAATAATAGGTTTTCTCATAAATCAAGTCCTTTAAATTTTATTTTTTTGCAAAATGGCGATATACGCCACCTTGCAAAAATGATTTTTTGTAAATTAGTGCCTATAATTATTTATTGTTAAGGCATTCAATACCAGGGAGTTTTTTGCCTTCGAAAAGTTCTAACGAAGCACCACCACCGGTAGAAATATGGCTCATCTTATCAGCAAAGCCAAGTTGAGCAACTGCAGCAGCCGAGTCACCACCACCGATAATGGTAGTTGCGCCTTGCGCGTCTGCAAGTGATTTAGCAACAGCAATAGTACCTTTTGCTAAGATTGGGTTTTCGAACACGCCCATAGGGCCGTTCCAAATAACGGTTTTAGCGCTCTTAACAGCGTTAGCGTAAAGTTCTTGAGTTTTAACGCCGATATCAAGGCCCATCATATCAACAGGAATATCTACAACGTTTTCTGTTTCAATTTCAGCGTCGATTGGGTCTGGGAAAGACTTAGTAACGACGGTATCGATAGGAAGATAAATTTCTTTACCAAGTTCTTGTGCTTTAGCAAGCATTTCTTTACAGTAGTCGATTTTTTCGTCGTCAACTAAAGATGCGCCTACTTCTTTACCTTTAGCCTTTAAGAAGGTATATGCCATACCACCACCGATAACTAAAGTATCGCATTTTTCTAAAAGGTTAGAAATAACGTTTAACTTATCAGCAACTTTTGCACCACCTAATACAGCAACGAAAGGTCTTTCAGGTGCTTCAAGCGCGCCACCCATAACGGTGAGTTCTTTTTCGATAAGGAAACCACAAACGGCTTCTTTAACAAGACCGTATTCAGCGATTGCAGCAGTAGTAGCGTGTGAACGGTGTGCAGTACCGAAAGCGTCGTTTACAAATACTTCACCATCGCAAAGAGCAGAAAGTTTTTTGCAAAGTTCTTCATCTCTCTTTTCTTCACCTTGTTCAAAACGGGTATTTTCTAAAAGCATAACTTCACCGTCTTTAAGGTCTTTAGCAAGAGCGAAAGCAGTTTCACCAACAACGTCGTTAGCAAACTTAACGGTTACGCCAAGTTTTTCAGAAAGTCTTTCAGCAACTGGCTTAAGAGTGTACTTGTCAGCATCTTTTAACGCTTTTTTAAGCATTTCAGCTTTTGCAGATGCTTGTTCTTCAACAGGCATTTTTTCTAAAGCCTTCTTTTCTTTTTTGGTAAGACCGAAACCAGGGGTTAAAATGTTGTGTGGCTTGCCCATATGTGAACAAAGGATAACCTTTGCACCACCGTCCATTAAATACTTAATGGTTGGTAAAGCACCGTTGATACGATTTTCATCAGTGATAACGCCGTCTTTCATTGGTACGTTAAAATCGCATCTAACTAAACATTTTTTACCTTTAACTTCAATGTCCTTGATTGATTTCTTGTTCATAAGAAATTCCTCCGTACATAATTTTATCATAATTTCGACTGAATTTTCAATCTATTATATTTTAACGCTAAAATTAAATATTGTCAATAATATTTGAATAATTGTTGGCTATTTTATATTGTTAATGTATAGCAATTATTTATTGACAAATCAAATATATAAGAGTATAATTTTTTATTATAATCGATATGAATAAAAAACAAGGGAGGGCTTAAAACTATGAAAAATCGCCGATTTTTACTAATGACAATGTTGTTTTTAATAATGATATTATCATTTACTCTAGCAGCGTGTCAACAGCAAGAAACACCAAACAACAATGAAGCTATCAAAGTCATAGCCGGTGTCGGTACGTTAAAGATTGACCTTGAAATGAAAGAACCTACCGCAGATTCTTCTACTTACGTTTCTATCAAGGATTCTCAAGCAGCAATCTTTGACTATGACAATTGGGAACCTGGTTATATGGATGTAAAAGTGCTCCGTATTTCTAACAAAGGTTCTTTGGCACTCAAATGGTACGCTAAATTCGTATCTGATTACGAACTTTCTCAACTAACAAATGTTATTGACGTTTATGTTAAACTATCTGCAACTGATATAACTGTTAACAGCCGAGCTGAAGTTATGGCTAACTGGCAAAAAGTTGGCACCGTTAAAGATTTCGTTAACACTATTGAGACCGTTATGGACAATACCCTTGCTACTAGCGAATCTCAATACCTCGGTATCGCATTAACTATGCAAGTCGATGCGGGGTTGGAATATAATATAAGTCTCGGTGGTGATTTTGATATTCTTATTCTTGCTACTCAACAAACTGCTGAAAATGATGACGTTAATGACCAATATGATAAGGATGCTGAATTCGATGAATTCGTTGTAAGAAACTTTTCGACCGAAGCGCAACTTGCTGACGTATTAAGCGACACTACTAAGGAATCTCCTGTAGTTGTTAACTTAAAGTCAGACATTACCGTTAATACTACTATCAACGTTGTTGGTGACGTAACCATTAACCTTGATAAAAATACTATAGTTACAAGCGAAAGCGTTGC
>JAGCMG010000104.1 GCA_017646555.1 Clostridia bacterium
AAGTTAAAATAGGATGAACTGCTATTTCCCAATCCTTGTTGCCATCTAAAATTGCAAAAATAACGGCTGTTGCTAATGAAATAATAGTCGCAACGAGCATTAAAGTTCTCTTTAATCGTATACTTTTAACAAGCGTCATATTAGCCTCCGTTTTTTAATTATTATAACAAATAATTAAGCGTTTGTAAATAATATACCGAAATTTATAAGAACGAATTAAAAATTTAATTAAAAATCAAACAAATGTTTGACTTTTTGTTTTATTTATGATACGATATGAAAAAAAGGTCGAATTATGAAGAAAATTGACGAAAAAATACAAAAAGTATACGAATACATAGAACAATTTTTAACTGATAACGGTTACCCACCGTCAGTTAGGGAAATTCAAACAAAATTATCAATAAAATCAACAGCAACGGTTTACGATTATATCGAACGACTTAAAATGCGTGGACTATTGACGAAATCCCCTACCAAAAATAGAGCAATCGGGTTAGCTAAGCGCATAGATAAGTTTGACGCCGTTCCAATAGTCGGCACAGTTACTGCTGGTCAACCGATTTTAGCGATAGAAAATATTGAGGGATATTGCCCCCTTCCAGACGAGTTTTCATCAGACGATAGATTTATGCTTAAAGTCATCGGTGATAGTATGATAAATGCTGGAATTTATAACGGCGATAAAATTATCGTTAAAAAGCAATCCGTTGCTGATGACGGCGATATTATCGTTGCGTTAATTGATGATTCTGCTACGGTTAAAAGATTTTATAAAAAGAACGGTAAAGTAGTTCTTCACCCTGAAAACGACACTATGTCCGATATGATTTTTGACGATATTATAGTTTTGGGAAAAGTCGAAGGTCTTATTAGAAAATTTTAAATAAAAAAATAATTTATCAATAAAAAAACAATCGGTTTTGCCGATTGTTTTTTGTTTTATAAACTTCTTAAATATTCAACTTCTCTAGGGGTTAATCTTCTTACGTCGCCACGGTTCATACCCGTTAACATAAGTTCACCGATTTTTATTCGTTTTAAAAAGTCAACTTCAGCCCCAACGGCTTCAATCATTTTACGGATTTGCCTATTTTTACCTTCGGTAATGGTTATATGTAACCTAGTACCTTTATGACCGCGTTCAATTAAACGAACGGAACACTTTTTAGTTTTTACACCGTCAATTATAACGCCGTTGCGTAGATTGTAAAGCCCTTCGTCAGATATAGCCGTTTCAGTTTTAACTAAATATGTTTTAGGCACTTCGTTTTTAGGGTGAGTAAGTTTAAAAGTTAAGTCCCCGTCATTAGTGAAAATCAACAAACCTTCCGTATCGTAGTCAAGCCTACCTACTGGAAAAACCCTTGCTATATTCGGTGGTAACAATTCCATAACCGTCTTTCTACCTTTATCGTCTTTAACGGTACAAACGTAACCTTTTGGTTTATTCATAATAAAATAATCAAATTTTTTAACGGCTGATACGGGTCTACCTGAAACGGTAACTAAATCGTCGATAGAAACTTCGTCCCCAACTGACGCTACTTTACCGTTGATTTTTACAACGCCGTCCATTATTAACTTATCTGCTGAACGCCTTGAGCAAACACCACTTTCAGCCAAATATTTATTTATGCGCATTTTTTTGTCCTTTTAACTTTATTTCCCTATTATAGTATAAATTTTTTCGGAAAAAATCAAGTTATTTGAAACATAAATATTAACTTTACCAAAAGCAGTGTCTTTTTTAAACGGTTTATTTATAGTTTTAGGGTATTCGTAATCGATTTTAAGCAAATTTTCTTCGCTTTCCTTTATCGGAACGGTTATATCGTTTTTAATATATAAACCACATTTTTCTTCGTCCCCGTTTATATCTAAAAAGCCGATAAAATCATTTTTTGATGCTACTAATTTTAGCGAATAATCTTTGAAAGAACTATCTAATAATTCGCTTGATTTTTGCCACATATTAGGGCAATTTAACACAACCGTTATAACTTCCATACCGTTTTTAAGCGCACTTGAAACTAAACATCTACCCGCTTTTTTAGTATACCCCGTTTTTATTCCCGTCGCTCCGTCGTAAGTTGATAACATTTTGTTTTTATTGTATAGCACTCTATCATAATCACGCGTAGTCCACTCAACAGTTACTTTTTTAGTAGAAACTATTTCTCTAAAATCGTCGTTTTTCATAGCATAGCAAGATATCAACGCTAAATCATAAGCAGTAGTATAGTGGTTATCGTCGTGAAGCCCGTGTGGATTAGTAAAATTACTGTTTTTTGTACCGATTTTTTGCGCTGTTTTATTCATTAATTCGGAAAATTTTTCAATGCTACCACATAAATAACAAGCAAGCGTTTCAGCCGAATCGTTACCTGAGCGCAACATAAGCCCAAAAAGTAAGGATTTTACTGAGATTTTTTCGCCAGCCTCTAAATACATACTTGAACCTTCAATACCGACTGTTTTTTCAGTAACCGTTACGACATCTGTTAATGATGCGTTCTCAATTACAGTTATTGCCGTTAAGATTTTAGTCGTGCTTGCCATAAATTTTTTTTCGTGAATATTGCTACCAGATAAAACTCTGCCAGTTTCTTTTTCCATCGCGATAAATGAAGTACCGTCAGCAAACGCTTTTTCAAATTTTTTAGTGGTATATAGCGTTATTATGCTAATTGAAGTTATTAATACCATTAGCGCAATAAACAATATCGTTGATATTTTTTTCATTTATTATTCTCCATCGTTTTGTTGATAAAATTCTCAGCAAAATCAAAAACTTTATCAAAAGGTTCTTTATCAATTTGTATTATTTTATATTCGCTATTATCTGAAATTAAAAAGCCGACGGGCTTTAAATTTATTACAGCACCCGTACCACCTGCAAAAGGTAATTCGTCATCTTTATGAAAAAATTTAACTTTACCGTATTCCCCACCACCACTCATAAACGCTACCGTTACCTTTGACACGGGTATTATAATTTTGCCGTTTTCTGCCACTACGGGTGTGCCCATTACGGTGTTTACGTCTATCATTGACGATAAGTTTTTCATAGCCGTCTCAACGACCGTTGCAATTTTTTCACTTTTCATTTTTTATTCCCTTTTACAAATTGTTTTAATAACGATATTAAAATCCCAAGCAAATTTATAAAAATTGAAGTTTTTAAGTATAAATTTAATTGTTCATCAAAAGTATTGCAAAAAAAGTTTGCTTTTGTTTTTAATGACGAATATTTTTCTTTTAATATTGGTAAAATAGTATTTTTTATTACACTAAACGACGTTGCCGATAAAAACGGCAAAAATGCGTCGAACGACGAATACTCAACAGTTAAACTAATTTCTTTTACATATCCGCCAGTTAATAAATTAAAACCGTTATTATTTTTAATAAGCTCAATTATTTTTAACTTTTTGGCTTTTCCATTACCTATTTTTATAAAAAAATCAGTTCCTAAAACGGTTACTAAAACCGTTGTGATTTTTAAAAAATAGGCGTAAATACTACCGTAACTTTTACCGTTTTTTAGGTCGAAAAAAGCAAATAAATTTAATTTTATAGGAAAAATTAGCAATAAAAAAATAATAGCGGACAAAATTAACAAAGTCACACTATTATTTTTAACTTTTTAACTAAATTTATACCTTTTTTAGATTAATCTCCGTCGATTTTAGAATAATCTTCACCTTTTAAAAAGTCAGGAATTTCTTCTTCATCAATCGGTGGAAGTTCGTCATCAGCGTCAGTTACTGCAATTTCAGTAGCAGGTATTTCTTCGGCTGATTTTTCGGTTTCCGTACCACTTTCATCAAGAACGGGTTTCTGATATAGGTACGCGCCGGCATTAACCTCACCATTAATTTCACGGATTTTAGATAAGAGTTCTTCGTAATCAGGCAACGCATCAAGCGATTCGATTTCAAAGCGTTTTAAGAATTCGTCCGTCGTGCCAAAAAGGACAGGTCTACCAACGGCGTCTTTTCTACCGACAGGCTCAATCATTTTAAGTTCTAAAAGTTTTTGTATTGCGTATTCGCTATTGGCACCACGAAGTGCTTCTAAATCAATTCTCGTAACGGGTTGCTTATAAGCGATAATTGCAGCAACTTCTAAAAGTGAACGCGAAAGTTCTTTTTCTTTTATAGGATTAAGAACCCCCGTTACTTCTTCAGCATATTCAGGATTAGAACAAAATTGAAGTTTTTTATTAAACTTTAATAATTGTAAACCCGATTCTTTGCCATATTTTTCTTGTAAAGTAGCCACAGCGTCATCAATCATACCTTCCGACGCTTCAAGTTTTTCTGCTAAATCTTTAATTGCAACAGGTGTACCCGATAAGAATACTACTGCCTCAATTATACTCGTCAATCTCTCCAATTTCTTCATTTCTGTCTTCCCTTAATATCAAGGTTATATCGCCGAATAAATCCTTTTGTTCAACCTTAATATATTGTAATTTTAATAATTCCAAAGTCGCTTGGAAAGTCGTGATAAGTTCGTTTCGCGTTGCGTTTTTTGAAAAAAGTTCAAAAAAACTAACAAAACCCTTATCTAATAAAGTGCTCCTAATATAATCAACCTTGTCTTTTACGCTGAAAACTTCCTTAGGGATTTCTTTATTGTCAATTTCGCGCATACGCCTTTCGTCTACACGCATCATTAACTTGAAAAACGCGTTTACAAGCCCGTCAAGGTTAAAGTCGGAATAAACTACTTTCGTTTCCCCTACGCTCTTATCAGGCTCTTTATAGAACCTGTCAACGTTTTCCATTGTTTTTAATTTTTCACTTGCTTCTTTATAAAGTTTATACTCTTCAAGTTGTCTAAAAAGTACTTCTTGTTCACTTTCTTCATCAGGTTCGTCAGTCGGGGGTAAAATTGAGATGGATTTAATTTCCACTAACGTCGCTGCAAATGTCAAATATTCAGTCGCTTTATCTACGTCTAAAAATTCCATCTTTTTTACGTATTCAAGATATTGTTCCGTTACGTCTGAAACGAATATTTCACGTATTTCTATTTTCTTTTCTTTTACGAGGTGTAAAAGTAAGTCAAGTGGCCCTTCAAAGTTGTCTAAAAAGGTATTATACTCAACTATTGATTCAAATTCAGCCATTAAAAAATAAGCCCCCAAAATGCAGTTATAGGATAAAACATTACGTCAGTCATATAGCCAAGCACAGTTCCTAAAATATCAAGGTAAACTAAGCCTGTATAATCAGCAATAACGCTTAAAAGTAGTAAGCCTAATAAAACGTATTGTCCTTTATCTCTTAAAAAACGATAGATTGGTCCACGCTTTTTATTAAAAGTTTGTACAATCTTAAATCCATCAAGCGGATATAGTGGTAAAAGATTAAACGCGCAAAAGTTAATGCTTAAAGACGGAATATATAAGGATACAAAAAGTAGCACGTCGTCAAAATATCCAACGTCGGGAATAATTCCCGCAAAAATAGCGCGAATTACCAACATAAATAGCGGATAAGTTAAAAATGCTAATAGGTAATTAGCTAAAACGCCGGCAATTGAAACCCAAAAACAGCCCGCTTTATATTTTCTAAAATTATTTGGATTAACCGGAACGGGTTTACCCCAACCAAAACGCACTAATACTATTGCTAAAAGCCCGTATAAATCAACGTGTGCAATCGGGTTTAAGGTAAGTCTACCGTTAACGCGCGGAGTATAATCACCATATTTATCAGCAACGAAAGCATGCGCAAATTCGTGCACGGGTAAAACTATCATAAGTGCGATAAATACCGATAAATATTCGATAAGTTTACCTACCATTTTCTCTCCTTAAAACCTTAATTAATATTATAAAATATTAACGCGAAAAAATCAAGTCCTAATCTTCTAAATTATGTTTAATCTTTAAGTATTCGTCGTAATTAACAAGTTTATCAAAAGTTTTAGTTCCGTTGATTTCGATAATACGGTTTGCAACGGTGTTCATAAGTTCTTGGTCGTGCGAAGTGAATAACATACAGCCTTTAAACTTAACCAAACCGTCGTTAAGCGAAGTAATTGATTCAAGGTCAAGGTGGTTAGTAGGTTCGTCCATTATCATAAAGTTACCTGCTTCAAGCATCATTTTAGCAAGCATACATCTAACCTTTTCACCACCCGATAACACGCGAACTTCTTTTAACGCTTCGTCGGCTGAGAACAACATTCTGCCAAGCCAGCCTCTAACGAATTCTACGTATTGGTCGTATGAATATTGTGATAACCAATCGATAAGATTTAAGGTTACACCGTCGAAAAATTCGTCGTTATTTTCAGGTAAATAAGTGGTCTTTATCGTACCACCCCATTTATATGAGCCCGAATCAGGTTCTTCTTTTCCTGCTAAAATATCAAAAAGCATAGTGGTTGCTTTACTGTTATCACTAACGAACCCTATTTTTTCGTTTTTATTTACGATAAAACTTACGTCTTCAAAATAACCTTTTTTAGTTAAATTTTCAACGAATAATATATCGTTACCGATTTCTCTTTCATATTTAAAGTCAATAAACGGATATTTTCTTAATGACGGTTGTATGTCATTAAGTGTGATTTTTTCAAGTTCTTTCTTTCTTGAAGTCGCTTGTTTTGACTTAGATGCGTTAGCAGCAAAACGCGCAATAAAGTCTTGAAGTTCTTTTGCGCGTTGTTCCATTTTCTTGTTTTGTTCTTTTGCTTGGCGCGCTAAAAGTTGTGAGGTATGATACCAGAAATCATAGTTACCAAAATACACGTTAATTTTACCAAAATCAACGTCACAAATATAAGTGCAGACCTTATTTAAGAAGTAACGGTTGTGTGAAACTACGATAACTGTGTTTTCATAATCGATTAAATAATTTTCAAGCCACTTTATAGTTTTAATGTCAAGGTTGTTTGTCGGTTCGTCCAAAATAAGAACGTCAGGATTGCCGAAAAGCGCTTGCGCTAAAAGGATTTTAACCTTTAATTTAGCGTCAACTTCACTCATTAAAGAATAGAATATATCGGACGGAACTTCCAATGCATTAAGTAACTTTTCTGCTTCACTTTCAGCCTCCCAACCGTTAAGTTCAGCAAACTCTGTTTCAAGTTCAGATGCTTTTACGCCATCTTCGTCAGTAAATTCCGCTTTTGAGTATAAAGCGTCCTTTTCATCCATTATTTCAACTAAACGCTTATGCCCCATTATTACCGTTCTTATTACGGTTTGGTCGTCAAACGCGTTTTGGTTTTGCATAAGAACTGACATTCTTTCGTTCTTACCCATAACGACTTCACCCTTATTCGGTTCAAGTTCGCCCGATAATACTCTTAAAAAGGTGGATTTACCAGCACCGTTTGCACCGATTACGCCGTAGCAGTTGCCCTTTGTGAATTTTAAGTTAACGTCTTCAAATAATTTTTTTGAGCCAAACCAAAGAGCAAGTTCGTTTACTTGTAACATTTAATTCTCCTATATTCTCTATAAATTGCGTATTTACGTAAAATTATACACAAAATATCGTATAAAAGCAAGAAATTTGATATACTAATTTATTTTTTAAAAATAAAAGCCCACACTTTTTGTGTGGGCAATTAAATTATTCTACTACTGAAACGGTTTCGTCAGTTGCAATTTCTTCGTCGTTATCTTTTTTGCGTAATTGAATTAATTTGATTACAACTATAGCGCATACTAATAAACCAAAACCGATACCTAAAGTAACCAACATACCTACCCAGTATTTAGTAACGTTTTGTAAAATTAAACCGAGTATGAAATATGATACTGCACATACGCAAGCAACGAGCCCAGCGTATGGAAGTTGCGTTTTAACGTGGTCTACGTGGTTACATTGAGCACCAGATGACGCCATAATAGTGGTATCAGATATAGGTGAAACGTGGTCACCAAATACTGCGCCTGATAAAATAGCCGAAATGGTAAGGAATACTTGAACGTTTGCGGTCGTACCAACGATAGAAACTGCAAGTGGAATAAGTACGCCGAAAGTACCCCAAGAAGTACCGGTTGAGAACGAGATTACACAAGCAAGTATAAAGAATATAGCCGGGAATAACCAAGTTGGGAATCCAGTTGATGCAAGCGTAGTATTAACAAAACCTTGAGCGTCAAGATAGCCACCCTTTGCGCCCATAATACCACCGATAGTCCAAGCAAATACTAAAATTAAGATTGCAGGAACCATTGACTTAAAGCCTTGTGTGAAACTTTCAGTACAATCTTTAAATGTAACTACTTTAGTGATTGAGAAATATGCAATTATGATTGCAAGCGCTATGATAGAGCCAATTGCAAGCGCTAAACTTGAATTAGTATTTGCGAACGAA
>JAGCMG010000105.1 GCA_017646555.1 Clostridia bacterium
AAATATCAAAACTATAAAATAGTTCATTTTCACGTCAAACGGTGCTGTGAAAATTGACCATATTAAGAAAGGCTAATTAAAAAACGAAACGTATTAAAGTTATATCTCAATGATTTTACTTAATATAATGACTTAAAGAGATATGATTAAACTACATTATATTAAGTATAAAGGTAAATTTAAATGAAAAAAATTATTGTTTTATTACTCTTGCTTTCGGCGATTGCGTTTACTTCAGCGTGTGTGGCGCTGCCAAATAATTCGCAAAATTGTGAGCACGATTTTGACTTGAACGAATTTGCGTTTTCTTCTAAAGACGGGCACGCGCATAAGTGTAAAAAATGTGATGAGCACGACGAGTTAAATAATCATATTTCAAATGCTCCGGCAACTGTTGATAGCGCGGAGATTTGTTCGCTTTGTGGTTGGGAAATTGCGCCAAAACTCTCTGACGATAGTTCAAGTGACGATAATTCGGGTAACGGTGGCTCAAACGACGATAATAACAATAATGACGACGGTATCGTTGTTGGAAGTTCTTTGTTTGGCGAAGGAAATATGCAAGTTAATGCAGACGATACTGGGCTTTTTGGTATAGGGACACAAAGCCTAAATATAGATATTTCGGCTGAAGATTTTACCTTAACTTATCTTGTAAAATCAACAAACCCTGCTTTTGAAATGGGTGGTGGTTTTAGAGTAGATGCAAACGGTGTAGAATATACTGCTAATACCGGTTTTATTTTAGAATCAAATCAATACGCTGTTCGTTGGCTTAATAACTGGTCGGGTGTATACGGCGTTAATAATTTATTAAATAATGATTCTTTCGTTTCGGGTGTATACACCATGATTGTTAAAAACGGTAATACTTTTAAGCATTTTTACCGTGTAGCAGAAAATTCATCTTGGGTTATGTCGGGCAGTATTTCGCTAGAAAATATCACGGGATATTATTTTACTAATTTTGGTAATGACGGCGTTTCCACTTATACTTACGACGATATAACTTTCACCCCTACAGCGCCTAATCTTGCAAATACGGTTATTGCAAACGGTAACGTTAGTATCATAGCAGGTATTTCTTCTTACGAACACGTTGGTCAAATTTCTTTTGCAAAAGGGGAAGAAGTTATTACCACAACCGTTGATAATAACGGTAATTATAGTGCAACTCTCACTAGTGGTGGCGAATGGGAAGTTACTATATCTAACTCGCAAATTCGCCCAAAAACTTATTTATTTGATAATACTGGAACGTTTGATTTAGAATTTGCTTATCCATTACTTGCGAATATAGGCAATTCATCTCTTACTCCAGACAATTTTGGCTACGTTGGTACAGGTTCTTGGGATGCTTTGAATATTCCCGTAACTCAAAATCAATTTACTTTATATTATACCGTTCAATCAGCAACGCCTGAAACTCGTGGTTTAGGTTTTGCTGTTAAAAGTAACGATACTAACAGTAGTGGAAATATGATTGAGTACACTGCTGAGGCAGGCTACGTTGTAGAAGATGGTGAGTTTAGATTAAGATGGCTCAACAACTGGAACGGCACTTCGGGTGCAAATCTTTATATTGATAGAGACGACTTTATTACCGGCGTAAATATTATGATTACGCGAAACGGCGATACGTTTACTATGTTCTATAAAAATCCATCAACTAACGAGTGGGTTCAAGCGGCTATTTTTGACGAAGATAACGTCAACGGTTTCTTCTTCTTAAATTTCTCAAGTGGTTCGTATTCAGCAAAGGATTTTGGATATCTTCCTTACGTGAATTATTCAAATAATCAAGTTCTCGTTAAAGGAATTATGAAAGTTAGTTCTGGTAGCAAAACTTACGTTTCTGAAAGGACTTTAATAACTTTTACGAAAGGCAATCTCACGTATAAAGTTACAACAAATAATTACGGTGAATATTCTATCGTTTTACCAGAAGGTGGGGAATGGAATATTTCTCCATACGGTTGCTTTGCATTGTCGCAAAACTTTAACGGCGATACCACTGCAGATTTAATTTTTGGCCGTGATATCGTGTATAAAAACGCTGGCAATACGGGCGATATGTCCGTTGGTACGGACGGTAATTCGCTTTCGGGGGGGCACTGGCGTGCAGTTAATATTTCCGTAACTCAAAATCAATTTACCTTATATTATACCGTTCAATCAGCAACGCCTGAAACTCGTGGTTTAGGTTTTACTGTTAAAAGTAACGATACTAACAGTAGTGGAAATATGATTGAATACACTGCTGAGGCAGGCTACGTTGTAGAAGATGGTGAGTTTAGATTAAGATGGCTCAACAACTGGAACGGCACTTCCGGTAAAAATCTTTATATTGATAGAGACGATTTTATTAGCGGTGTAAAAATAATGATAGTGCGTGACGGCAATACGTTTATGATGTGTTACAATAATCCGTCAACAAACGAGTGGACGCGTGCGGCTATTTTTGACGAAGATAACGTCAACGGTTTCTTCTTCTTGAATTTTTCGGAAAATTCGTACAGTATTAAGAATATAGAATATATTCCGTATTTAACTAATGAAAATATAGTCGTTCCTGAAGTTTTGCCTGAAACAAAAGAAATAATTGCGTATTCGCAAGAGGACGTAAGATGGGCAAACCTTAGCCACGGTAATAATCCTACCGGCAATAATAGTATTATTGCAAACGGTTGTGGTATATTATCAGTTGTTAACGCTCTCAATTATAAAAGAGGGGTTGCAGACGTTTATAATTTAATTGACGACCTTGCGACTTGGGCATATCAAGTTGGCGCGTATAATTCGGGGTTTGACGGCATTTGGGCAGGTCAATTCTATTCGGTTTTTGCATCAAGCACTTTTGCTTCTACTTACAACGTAAGTTTTGGTAGCGAAATTTGGTCAAGCGCTAACGATAGCCGATTGAAAAATCATTTAAGTCAGGGGGGCGTAGCGATTGCTCACGTTGCTTACGGACATATGATTTGTCTTGCATCTTACGATTATGCAACGGATACTTATCTCGTTTTAGATTCTTATCCACGCGCAGCGCACGGTACGGCTAACGGCGTGGCGTATTTAACCACTTCACAACTTTCAGGCGCAATCGCTAAAATGACTGTTGACCGTTTTGCTTTAATGACTTTTAACTAAAAAAAGGCTTACAAAATACGTTAATTTGTTATTTACGAACTGCCTAAATTATTGCTTATATCAAAGCACACCTTACGATTAGAAATAAATGAAATAATATAAAACGACGGTATGCGTATACCGTCGTTTTTTGATTTTAAAGTATTTATTAATACATTCCACCACCCATTGGTGCTTGTGGAGGAGTAGGTTCTGGAATATCTGCAACGATACTTTCAGTAGTTAAAAGTACGCTTGCAACGCTTGCTGCGTTTTCTAATGCTGAACGTGTAACTTTCGTTGGGTCGATAATGCCTGTTTCAACCATATCAACATATTCTTCGGTAAGCGCGTTAAAGCCGTAATTTTTGTTGTCCGACTTTAATACTTCGTGTAAGATTACAGCGCCGTCAAGACCTGCGTTTGATGCGATTTGTTTAAGTGGTGCTTCAATTGCTTTAAGAACGATTGTAGCGCCCGTTTTTTCGTCGCCTGAAAGTGTTTCAACGTATTTAGTAAGGGCAGGGATAGTGGTTATTAAAGCGATACCACCACCTGGCACGATACCTTCCTGAACGGCTGCTCTTGTTGCGTTGAGCGCGTCTTCAATACGAAGTTTCTTTTCTTTCATTTCAAGTTCGGTTGCTGCGCCTACGTTGATAACTGCTACGCCACCTGCAAGTTTAGCAAGTCTTTCTTGTAATTTTTCTTTGTCGTATTCAGAAGTAGTAACTTTAATTTGTTCTTTGATAGCGTATTTTCTTGCCTCAATTTCCATTTGTGCGCCAGCGCCACCTACGATAGTGGTATTGTCCTTATCAACCTTAACGGAAGAACAACGACCTAACATATCTAAAGTTACGTCTTTAAATTCAAGCCCTAAATCCGTTGAAACTACTTGACCACCGGTTAAAATAGCAATATCTTCAAGCATAGCTTTTCTTCTGTCGCCAAAACCAGGCGCTTTTACTGCTACACAGTTGAAAATGCCTTTTAACTTATTAACTACTAAGGCTGCAAGAGCATCACCTTCAACGTCTTCAGCAATAATTAAAAGTTTTTGACCTTGTTGTGCAATAGGCTCGATAACTGGTAAAATTTCTTGAATAGAAGAAATCTTTTTGTCGGTAATAAGGATAAGTGGATTTTCTAAAATCGCTTCCATTTTATCGGTGTTGGTCACCATATACGCCGAAGCATAACCACGGTCGAACTGCATACCTTCAACGGTGGTGAGTTCGGTTTTCATAGTTTTGCTTTCTTCAATAGTGATAACGCCGTCTTTACCAACGATTTCCATAGCGTCGGAAATAAGTTTACCAACTTCTTCGTCGCCGGCAGAGATTGCGGCTACTTGTTGGGTTGCAGTCTTATTTTTAACAGGGGTAGAGATGTTTTTAAGTTCATCAGTTACCACTTTTACTGCGCCCGATATACCTTTTTTAATGATGATAGGATTAGCGCCAGCGGCAACGTTTTTTAAGCCTTCTTTAATCATTGCTTGCGCTAAAACCATAGCAGTCGTAGTCCCGTCGCCTGCTATATCGTTGGTTTTTGTTGATACTTCTTTAACCATTGAAGCGCCCATATTTTCAAACGGGTCTTCAAGTTCAATTTCCTTTGCAATCGTTACGCCGTCGTTAGTGATAAGGGGAGAACCGTATTTTTTTTCTAAAACGACGTTTCTACCTTTAGGACCGAGCGTGATTTTTACGGTATTTGCTAAAGCGTCAACGCCTTTTTCAAGAGCAACTCTTGCTTCTTCACCGTGTTTTAATTGTTTTGCCATAATTTACACCTCTTTTATTCAACAATAGCGAGAATATCCGCTTGTTTTATTATAGTTACTTCTTTTCCGTCAATTTTAAAATCAGACCCAGCGTATTTTGAGTAAAGAACGGTATCGCCTACTTTTACTTGCATTACGATTTCTTTGCCGTCAACAACGCCACCAGGGCCTACTGCAATAACTTTTGCAAGTTGTTGCTTTTCTTGCGAAGCGGAAGGAAGTATAAATCCGCTTTTAGTTGTTTCGTTATTTTCCGTAGACTCAACTACTACTTTATCGAATAACGGTATAATTTTCATTTTTAAGCCTCCTATCTTAGCACTCTCAACATTAAAGTGCTAACTATTTCTATTATATACTATTAAAAGGTTTTGTCAATCGATTTTTTATAAAAATAATAATATTTAAGCGCGTATTTTGTAAAATTGAAAAAAATTATTGAAATATATTTAAATTTATGATAAAATATATTAAAATATAGTTAATTTAGGAGTTTTTTTATGATAAATAAGTGGGATGAAAGGTTTATGCAACTGGCGGAAGTTGTTTCAACTTGGTCAAGTTGTTATCAAGAAAATCGCCACGTTGGCGCAGTTGTTGTTAAAGATAAAAGAATTTTAACGACGGGTTATAACGGCGCGCCGGTGGGCATTAAAAGTTGCGCTGATAGGGGCGTTTGTTTACGTCGTGAAAGAAATATTCCGTCAGGCACTATGCAAGAAGTTTGCTATGCTGTTCACGCTGAACAAAACGCAATTTGTCAAGCGGCAAAGATGGGTATTAGTTTAGAAGGCGCTACTTTATACTGCACTCACCAACCGTGCGTTATTTGTGCAAGAATCATTATCAATTCGGGTATAAAGAAAATAATATTTAAGTACGGCTATCCAGATGAATTTGCTATGCAACTTTTTAACGAAGCGGGTATGGAAGTCGTTAAATACGACGATTTAGATAAATAATAAAAAAGGTCTCAAAAGGATTTACTTTTGGGACTTTTGTTAAGTTTATAGGGGTGTTAT
>JAGCMG010000106.1 GCA_017646555.1 Clostridia bacterium
AGCAACTTGAATAACTGGTTCTGGGAATTCCATGTTTTCAAGGATAATAGGTGCGTTTTCAGCACAAAGAGTATCACCGGTAGTGGTATCTTTAAGACCTACGATAGCGCAAATATCGCCTGAATAAATTTCTTCAACTTCTTCTCTGTGGTTTGCGTGCATCTTAACGATACGGCCGATTCTTTCTCTCTTACCCTTGGTTGAGTTATAAACGTAAGAACCTGCTTGCATTACGCCCGAGTATGAACGGAAGAAAGCAAGTTTACCTACGAACGGGTCAGCAGCGATTTTGAACGCTAAACCTGAGAACGGTTCGTCGTCAGAAGTCTTTCTTTCTTGTTCTTCACCCTTTGGAGTAGTACCTTTAATGTGGTCTACGTCAATAGGCGCAGGGAGATATGCGCAGATTGCGTCGAGAAGGTTTTGTACACCCTTGTTCTTGTACGAAGAACCGCAAAGAACTGGGATAACCTTCATAGCAATTGTTGCTTTTCTTAAACCAACTTTGATTTCTTCAATAGAAAGGTCGCCTTCTTCAAAGAACTTTTCCATTAAAGCGTCGTCCGATTCAGCAGCCGCTTCAACGATAGCCATACGTGCTTCTTCTACAGCGTCAGCCATATCAGCAGGAACGTCGGTTACGTTTACGTCTTTACCAAGGTCGTCCATATAGATAAACGCTTTTCTTTCGATAACGTCTACTACGCCCTTGAAGGTATCTTCCTTACCGATAGGCATTACTATCGGAAGTGCGTTTGCCTTTAATCTGTCTTTCATCATATTAATAGCGTTTTCAAAGTCAGCGCCGTTAATATCCATTTTGTTGATGTAAGCGATTCTTGGAACTTTGTATTTGTCAGCCTGACGCCAAACGGTTTCAGACTGAGGTTGAACACCGCCTTTAGCACAGAAAGTTGCAACAGTGCCGTCTAATACACGGAGCGAACGTTCAACTTCTACGGTAAAGTCTACGTGACCCGGGGTGTCGATAATGTTAATGTTATGAGCAACACCGTTATATTCCCATTGGCAGGTGGTTGCTGCAGAAGTAATGGTTATACCTCTTTCTTGTTCTTGAACCATCCAGTCCATGGTTGCAGCACCGTCGTGCGTTTCACCGATTTTGTGAGTTCTACCAGTGTAGAACAAAATTCTTTCGGTGGTGGTAGTTTTCCCTGCGTCGATGTGCGCCATAATACCGATATTTCTGGTAACTTTCAAATCAAATTGTCTTGGCATTATCTATACTCCCCAATTAAAATTTGAAATGAGCAAAAGCACGATTTGCTTCAGCCATTCTGTGAGTGTCTTCTTTCTTCTTAACAGCAGCGCCCGTATTATTGAAAGCGTCCATTAATTCGCCTGCAAGTTTAGAAGCCATTTCTCTTTCACTTCTCTTTCTTGCTGCTATAACGAGCCAACGGATAGCGAGCGTTTGTCTTCTTTCTTCTCTGATTTCGAGCGGAACTTGATAGTTTGCACCGCCGACTCTTCTTGCTTTAACTTCAACCATCGGTTTGATGTTTTCAAGCGCTTGGTTGAAAATTTCCATAGGTTCTTGACCTAATTTAGCGGACATTTTTTCGAAAGCATCATATACGATACCTTGCGCAATGCCCTTTTTACCGTCGAGCATAACTTGGTTAATTACCTTGGTTACAACTTTGCTGTTGTACATTGGATCTGGTAATACGTCTCTCTTCGGAACATTACCTCTTCTTGGCATGTCTAATCCTCCTTTAAATTTTTTTGCGTTTTTACGCGTTTTGGGATAACCCTGTACGGCTATCGCTTAACCCTTTTGGGAAGCGAACCTTCTACCTTGCGGTATACTGCCTACTTTTTCGGGCTGTTATTTGAAATCCGAAATTAAGTAGGTAAACGGCTACAATCAAGTTAAAAATTACTTGCTCTTTTTAGCGCCGTATTTAGATCTCGATTGTTTACGTTTTGCAACGCCTGCGGTGTCGAGCGCACCACGGATGATGTGATATCTTACACCAGGTAAGTCCTTAACTCTCCCACCACGGATTAAAACCGAACTGTGTTCTTGTAAGTTGTGACCTTCACCTGGGATGTAAACGATACCTTCACCTTTGTTTGTCAAACGTACTCTGGCAATTTTACGAAGTGCAGAGTTAGGCTTTTTAGGGGTAGTCGTGGTTACCGATAAACAAACGCCACGCTTTTGTGGACATTCATCTAAAATCGGAGACTTTGACTTGAAAGTGATTTTCTTTCTGCCTTGTCTGATTAACTGGTTGATTGTTGGCATATCTTACCTCCTTGTGATTTTCGGATATTCAAAAAACGGTTTCCCGTTTAAAGAAGTCTTTTTTTAGTGTCAGGCTACGGCTTTTTTACCGTAACCTGAACTATTTTACCATTTTTATACGGTTTAGTCAAACGATTACACCGTAATTTTGTTTTTTCCCTTTATAAAAGGGATTTATTATTCTTCTTCACCGTTGTAACTTGGTGCTACAGTGAGTGGAGAAAGTCTTTTGTATTGTTCAACGCCAGTACCTGCAGGTATGGTCTTACCGATAATAACGTTTTCTTTTAAGCCTACTAACGGGTCAATCTTATTCTTGATTGCCGCGTCAGTTAAAACGCTGGTCGTTTCTTGGAATGACGCTGCCGATAAGAAACTTTCGGTTGCAAGTGCCGTATCGGTTATACCGAGTAACGCTCTCTTACCGATTGCAGGGCGCTTGCCAGCCATAACGGCTTCAAGGTTCTTTTCTTCAAAGCGGAAAAGGTCAACCTTTTCACCCGGTAAAATATCGGTGTCGCCTGGGTTTTCGATAAGAACTTTCTTAAGCATTTGCCTAATGATAATTTCAACGTGTTTATCGTTAATTTCTACCGATTGCGAACGGTATACTTTTTGAACTTCTTGTAAAATGTAATCTTGAACGCCTTTTACGCCTTGCGTCTTTAAGATATCTTGTGGATATGCAGAACCGTTGGTTAAAATCGTACCTGGGAACACCTTATCACCGTCTTTAACGATAACGCCAGTGCCGAACGGAACGTCGATATCTTTCGCTGAGCCGTCAGCCTTTTCGATTACGATATGAGTGAGTTTATCTTTTTCAACGATACGCGCAATACCCGTGTCTTCACAAACGATTGCAGCGTGTTTTGGCTTTCTTGCTTCAAAGAGTTCTTCAACTCTAGGAAGACCTTGCGTAATATCTTCGGTTGATGCGATACCACCGGTGTGGAACGTTCTCATGGTTAACTGAGTACCAGGTTCACCGATTGATTGAGCAGCGATAACGCCTACTGCTTCACCAAGTCTTACAGGTTTGCCGTTAGACATATCTTTACCGTAACATTTAGCACATACGCCGTTCTTGCACTTACAAGTGAAGATGCTTCTAATTTCAACTTCGGTAATACCTGCAGCGTCGATTGCTTTTGCAGTATCGTCGGTAATCATAGTATCAGCAGGAACGATAACTTCACCAGTTTCTGGGTGAACTACTGCACCTACGGTAAATCTACCTTTAATTCTGTCAACGAGTGATTCTACAACCTTACCGTTAGCGTTTAAGATAGCAGAAATCTTCGTACCCTTAGCCTTTTCGCCAAGTGATGAGAAACAGTCGTCTTCGGTAACTACAACTTCGTGCGAAACGTCAACTAAACGACGGGTTAAGTAACCAGAGTTAGCCGTTTTAAGAGCCGTATCGGCCATACCTTTACGACCACCGTGTGAAGAAATAAAGTATTCAAGGATAGTTAAGCCTTCACGGAAGTTTGATTTAACCGGTACTTCAATGGTACGACCAGTCGGGTCAGCCATGTTACCACGCATTGCGGCAAGCTGTTTAATTTGGTCGATAGAACCACGGGCGCCTGAGTCAGCCATCATCCAAATCGGGTTGAAATCGTCAAGCGTTTTCTTAAGTTCTTCAGTAACGTCTTGGGTTGCCTTTGACCAAATACCGATAACCTTTTTATATCTTTCGTTTTCGGTAATGTAACCACGCTTGTGGAATTTATTAATCTTTAATACTTCCTTATCAGCGATTTCAAGTATGCCTTTCTTTGTTGCAGGAACGTGCATATCGAATACGGAAGTAGTGATTGATGCAATAGTAGAATACTTATAACCGAGTGCTTTAATTCTATCGAGAACTTCACCAGTCGTTTTAGCACCGTGAACTTTGAAACTGTGGTCAACGATTTCAGAAAGTTTCTTCTTTTTAACCACGTAGTCAACTTCGTACGCTAAATAATCTTCGTCTTTTTCTCTTTTTACGATACCCAAATCTTGTGGGATGTTTTGGTTGAAAATAATTCTACCTACGGTAGTTTTAACTCTACCCGTCACTACATTACCTGACGGAGCAGTTACCGTACGACGAACGAAGATTTCATCTTGAAGACCAACGGTTTTAAGTTGATAAGCCATAATCGCTTCGTCTTCAGAAGTGTATAAATGTCCTTCGTAAAGTTCACCGTTTTCGTCTTCACGCTTATTTGCGTTATATTTTTTACCAATTTCACGTCTAACAAGGGTTAAATAGTAAGCACCCATAACCATATCTTGTGACGGATTCATAACAGGGTTACCGTCAGCAAGTTTTAAGATATTGTTAGATGCAAGCATTAAGAATCTTGCTTCGGCTTGCGCTTCGATTGAAAGTGGCACGTGAATAGCCATTTGGTCACCGTCGAAGTCCGCGTTAAACGCACCACAAACTAACGGGTGAAGTTTAATTGCTCTACCTTCGATAAGTACAGGTTCAAACGCTTGAATAGAAAGTCTATGAAGTGTAGGCGCACGGTTTAAAAGAACAGGGTGTTCTTTAATAACTTCTTCTAAAATATCCCATACTTCAGGGCGTTTTCTATCAACGTCGTTTTTAGCGGCACGGTGATTTTCAGAAATGTGTTTTTCTAAAAGTTTTGCCATAACGAACGGTTTGAAAAGTTCGATAGCCATTTCTTTAGGAAGACCACATTGATAAAGTTTAAGTTCAGGACCTACTACGATAACTGAACGACCAGAGAAGTCTACACGCTTACCTAAAAGGTTTTGACGGAAACGACCTTGCTTACCTTTAAGCATTTGTGATAAAGACTTAAGCGCTCTATTAGACGCACCCTTAACAGGCGAAGCCTTTTTGTCGTTTTCGATAAGAGCGTCAACTGCTTCTTGAAGCATTCTCTTTTCGTTTCTTATCATAATATCAGGCGAGCCGTATTCGATATACTTTTTCAAACGGTTATTTCTGTTGATAACGCGTCTATAAAGTTCGTTAAGGTCAGACGCAGCAAATCTACCACCGTCTAATGCAACGAGTGGACGAATATTTGCAGGAAGAACTGGAAGAACGTCTAAAATCATCCATTCAGGCTTATTCTTGCTTCTTCTGAACGCTTCTACGATTTCGATACGCTTAACGGCTCTCATTCTCTTTTGAGAAGACCCGCTTTCGTTAATAATTTTACGGAGTTTTTCCGCTTCTGCATCAAGGTCGATAGCCATTAAAAGTTCTTTAATTGCTTCTGCACCAAGACCCGTTTTAAATGAACCGTAACCATACTTGATTTCGTTATTCATTTTTTCAAGGTCGTTCATTACTTGCTTATATTGAAGCGGAGTATTACCTGGGTCGAGAACCACGTGGAGATTGAAAGCCAAAATGCCTTCAATTTCCTTCGGGCTCATATCGAGTATTAAGTTAATTTTAGAATTTTTGTACCACGCGTGCGCAACGGGAGCAGCAAGTTCAATATGCCCCATTCTTTCGCGACGAACTGCTTTTTTAGTGAGTTCAACGCCACACTTATCGCACACGATACCTTTATAACGTGGACCGCGGTACTTGCCACAATGGCATTGATAATCGTTTACAGGTCCGAAAATTCTTTCACAGAATAAACCACCCATTTCAGGTTTTTGAGTTCTGTAGTTAATGGTTTCAGACTTAGTAACTTCACCGTACGACCATTCCCTAATTCTTTCAGGGGATGCAACGCCTATTTGTATTGAATCAAAATTGTTAAGTTCAAACATTAATCAGTATCCTCCCCTATTAGTTTTCGTCGTCGCTGAAATCGTCAGCAAACATATCGTCAATATCGTTATCGAATAAATCTTCCGTGCCGTCAGGTATGGTGGTGTCAATAACGTCGTCGTCATCACTGAATAAGTCTTTCGACATAAAGTCAAAGCCGTCAAAGTCAGGTTCTGTAACGTCGTAATTTTCAATTTCCGCATCAGTCGGAACTTCGATTTCGCCGATTTCGCCTTTATATTTAGGCATATCTGGTTCGTTATCTTCTTCAAGATATTTGAGTGAAAGTTCTTCTTTTTCAGAAGTTAATACCTTCATATCAAGCGCTAAACTTTGGAGTTCTTTCATAAGAACTTTGAACGATTCTGGAATACCAGGTTCGCCAATATTTTTACCGCAAACGATAGATTGATAAGTCTTATCTCTACCGTAAATATCGTCAGATTTAACGGTTAAAATTTCTTGTAAGATGTGAGCAGCGCCGTATGCTTCAAGCGCCCAAACTTCCATTTCACCGAAACGTTGACCACCCTTTTGTGCTTTACCGCCAAGAGGTTGTTGCGTTACTAAACTGTATGGACCAGTTGAACGAGCGTGCATCTTATCGTCAACAAGGTGGTGAAGTTTAATCATATACATTTGACCAACCGTCGCTCTATTTTCAAACGGTTCGCCAGTTCTTCCGTCGTAAAGTTGAATTTTACCGTCAACTTCGCCGTCCGGATTTAAGATATAGTTTTTAGCAAGAAGTTCCTTAATATCTTCTTCCTTTGCGCCGTCGAATACAGGGGTTGCAATCTTCCAACCAAGTTGTTTACAAGCAAGACCCAAGTGCACTTCAAGCACCTGACCGATATTCATACGAGAAGGAACGCCGAGTGGGTTAAGTACGATTTGAAGTGGCGTACCGTCAGCCAAGAACGGCATATCGCTTTCAGGTAAAATTCTTGAAACGATACCCTTGTTACCGTGACGACCTGCCATCTTATCGCCGATAGAGATTTTTCTCTTTTGTGCGATATATACGCGTACTTCTTTGTTAACCCCCGGAGGAAGTTCGTCTTTTTTACTGCGTTCGAATACTTTAACGTCTACGACTATACCGCCTTCGCCGTTTTTAACCTTTTCGGAAGTATCTTTAACGTCTCTTTCGTTGTTACCTAAAATAGCGCGTAAAAGTCTAACTTCAGGGGTTGCTTCTTGTTCGCCCTTAGGTGTAACTTTACCAACTAAAATATCGTTAGGCTTAACTTCGGTACCAACTCTTACGATACCGTTTTCATCAAGATTTTTAAGTGCTTCTTCAGAAAGGTTTGGAATTTCACGCGTAATTTCTTCTTCGCCAAGTTTAGTATCTCTTGCCGAAACCTTCTTTTCTTCGATATGTATCGAAGTGAACGCGTCTTCTCTTACTAATTTTTCCGATAAGAGTATAGCGTCTTCGTAGTTGTAACCTTCCCACGACATAAAGCCGATGAGAATATTTTTACCGAGTGCAAGTTCGCCGTTTTTAGTAGCAGGACCGTCAGCGATAATATCGCCTTTTTTCACTCTTTCGCCTACGTCTACGATAGGTTTTTGGTTAAGACAAGTGCCTGCGTTACTACGTTCAAATTTCTTTAATACGTATTCACGGTCGTTACCTTCGTCGTCGGTAATAACAATCATATCACTTGAAACGCTCTTAACGATACCGTCTTTTTTAGCGGTAGCCATAACGCCTGAGTCGTAAGCGATTTTCGCTTCGATACCAGTCGCTACGATAGCGTTTTCAGGATTTAAGAGTGGTACTGCCTGACGTTGCATGTTTGAACCCATGAGCGCACGGGAAGTATCGTCGTTTTCAAGGAACGGAATAAGTGCAGTTGCAACCGAAATAACTTGCTTAGGAGAAACGTCCATATAGTCGATTTCTTCTCTTGGTGCTTGCGTGATTTCATCACGGCGACGGCACGCAACGCGTTCGTTTACGAAGTGACCGTTTTCGTCGATTTCTTCGTTTGCTTGCGCAACGGTGTACTTATCTTCTTCGTCAGCGGCAAGATATTCAACCTTGTCAGTAACTACCGGACGACCTTCTTCGTCCCTTTCTACTTTTCTATAAGCCGATTCGATAAAACCGAATTCGTTAATTTTTGCATATGAAGTAAGCGAGTTAATAAGACCGATATTTTGACCTTCAGGCGTTTCAATCGGACACATTCTTCCGTAGTGGGTGTGGTTAATATCACGCACTTCGTTACTTGCTCTATCACGAGTTAAACCACCAGGACCTAACGCTGATAACTTTCTCTTGTGCGTAAGTTCAGCAATCGGGTTAGTTTGGTCCATAAATTGTGATAATTGTGAAGAACCGAAGAATTCTTTAATTGCAGCGCCAACAGGTTTAACGTTAATTAAACTGGTAGGCGTAACGTCGCTTGCATTTTGCGTACCCATACGTTCTTTGATGATTTTTTCAAGACGGGTAACGCCGATTCTAAATTGATTTTGTAATAATTCACCAACCGACTTAACGCGTCTATTTGCTAAGTGGTCAATGTTATCAACCGTACCGATATTGTCGTTAAGGTCAAGGTTTACAGAAACTGACGCAACGATATCGTCAACGGTAATATGTTTATGATTTAACTTGTCGATAAGAGGACGGATAGTCTTACGAAGTTCAGCGTCAAGCTTGAATTCGCCGTCGCCGTCTAAAAGTTCGATAAATGTCTTACAAGCCTCAACGAACTTGCATCTTATATCGCTATTTTTAAGTCTAATTTTCTTATCTTCAGGTTTTTCGTCGACAGCAGATACGTCGAATTTTTCGAAAAGATAGAACATTTCGTTGATTTCTTTCTTGTATTCTTGCGCGATTTCTTCAACCGAAAATTCAGTTGCCTTATTAGCGATTTCTCTTGCAAATTTAAGAGACGGATAGTAAACGGTATCTAAAAGGCCGAACTTTCTTGCATCTTTACCGGTAACAGCCTTAAAGTCAACTACGTTATTAGCGATAATCTTACGCTTGCCGTCGCCAACTTTAACAAAAACTTCGTTAATACCAGCGTTTTGGATAGCGTTTGCTTGTTCAGGGGTAATAACTTCCCCTTCCATAACTAAAATTTCACCGTCTTCGTTAGCAATAGTTTCAAAAGCAGTAAGCCCCGTAAGTCTTGCGCCCATACGGAGTTTTTTGTTGAACTTATATCTACCTACTCTTGCAAGGTCGTAACGCTTTGAATCAAAGAAAAGGTTACGGAGTAAAACTCTTACACCGTCTTCAGTAGCGATATCGCCCGGGCGAATACGCTTATAAAGTTCGAATAAACCGTCGTGTTCAGATTTAGCGTCGTCTTTAGCGATAGTTGCTGAAATCATCTTATCTTCAGGGAAAAGAGTTTCAAGCGCTTCGTTACTACCGTAGCCTAAAGCACGCAAAAGAACGGTCGCCGTTAATTTACGCGTACGGTCAACGTGAACCCACAAAATACCTTGTGAGTCTTGTTGGAATTCAAGCCAAGCACCACGAGATGGAATAACGGTGGTATCGTAAAGGTTTCTACCAGACTTGTCCACTTCAACCCCGTTATAAACGCCAGGGGAACGAACTAACTGGGATACGATAACTCTTTCCGCGCCGTTTACGATAAACGAACCGTTATCGGTCATAAGCGGGAAATCACCCATAAATACGTCGTGGTCGATTACAGAACCCGTTTCTTTGTTAACGAGTCTGGTCTTAACGCGAAGTGGTACCGAATAGGTAGCAGAACGGTCACGACATTCCTTTTCGGTATACTTGCCTTTTTCTTCAAGCACGTGGTCCAAAAAGTAAAGTTCAAAACGGTCGGAATAGTCGGTAATCGGTGAAAAGTCTTCTAATACTTCACTAATCCCTTCTTTCACAAAACTGTCATAGGAGTCTTTCTGAATTTCAACAAGGTACGGAATATCAATCGGTTCCTTAATTTTGCCGAACGATTTACGCGTTATCTTGCCACTTTGAATTTCCTTCAGATTACGAGACATTAAATACACTCCTTCAAAAAAATTTTTTCTTTTTTTTCGTTTGACTTGACTTGCATTAAAAGTCGTTGCATAATGGACTTATGAACAAATTTAGTCAAACTGTTAGAGATTACCAACCAAATACTATGTATTTTCGGCACTTAAAACTATGTTTTCAAGTTCAAAAAAGCAATAATAAGCGATGATAACCTATCATAATACAGTATAGCATTATATACCCATTTTCCTATGCTGTCAACTGTTTTTTTGTTCTTTATATAAAAATATAATAAAATATTTTGAAATTTTTTACCTTTTTTAACATTTTTTACTATTTTTCGAGATATTTTGGGGGAATTATGCGAATTGATAAGTTTTTGAAAGTATCAAGAATATTAAAACGCCGTACTTTAGCCTGTGAAGCCGCAAAATCGGGTAAAATTACCGTTTCCGGACGGGAAGTTAAGCCTGCTTATCAGGTTAAAATCGGCGATATAGTCGAGATAAAATTCGGCAACGGAACGATAAAATTTAAGGTAAATTCAACGCCTGAAACGGTCAAAAAAGACCAAGCGAACGAACTTTATACTATAATTTCAGAGGAATAAAATATGATTTCTTTAGTGCTTACTTGCGCTGGAAACGGCACGCGCGCAGGGTTTTCAAACAATAAATTATTACAAAAAATTAACGGTAAAACGGTGGTCGAAACCACTTTTACCGCCTTTAAAAATACCAATTTTTTTGATGAAATTATAGTTACTGCAAGCGAAATAGACGCTGAAATTTTCGCTAAAATTTTACCATCGGCAACCATAGTTTTAGGTGGTAAAACGCGATTTTTATCGGTTAAAAACGCACTTGAAAAGGTTAATGGCGATATCGTTTTAGTCCACGACGGCGCGCGCCCTTTTACTTCTAAAAAAGTAATAAGCGATTGTATTGAAACGGCGAAAAAATACGGTTCGGCAATATGTGCCGTACCACAAACCGACACGATAGCAAAAGCCGAAAACGGTGAGATTATTTCAGTTTTAGGTAAAGATAACCTTTATTCTATTCAAACGCCACAAGGTTTTAATACGACGGAACTTAAAAAAGCATTTTCGTTAGCAACGAAAGACGATTACCCCGACGAAAGTTCCGTTTATTCTGAATTTATTAAAAAACCACACTTATCAAAAGGCGAAAAGAGCAATATAAAACTGACTTTTAAAGAAGACTTCTCCCCTATTTTAGATATGAGAACGGGCGTTGGCTTTGACTGTCATAAACTTGTTAGTGATAGAGCGCTTATACTTGGTGGCGTTACCATTAAACACGATAAAGGTCTTTTAGGCCATAGCGACGCAGACGTTTTAACCCACGCGGTAATGGATGCTATTTTATCAAGTTTATCTTTAAGAGATATCGGCTATCACTTCCCCGATAGCGACGAAAAATATAAAGGCGCTTGCAGTTTAGATTTGCTTAAAGAAGTTCTTTCATTAATAGACGAAAAAGGCTATAAAGTTTATCAGGTTTCTGCTTGCATTATGGCTGAAAAACCTAAACTTTTACCACATATACCGTCAATAACGAAAAACCTTGCAAAAGCGCTTAATATAGACGATAATATGTTAGGAATTAGTGCAACGACTTTAGAAGGTTTAGGGTTCGTTGGGCGTGAAGAAGGCATTTGCGTTCACGCAACGGCAACTCTTATCAATAAGTAACTCTTTATCGTGCGTGCGCGCGCGTTTTACTATTGTTTATAACGCTTTTCCCAAAGAATTTAAAATTAAAAAACGGTGGAAAATTCCACCGTTTTTTGTTGTTTTATTTTTATTAAGCGTTTGCGCCTTCAATTTCAAGTTCGTCAGCGTTACAACCCGTTTCTTTGTTGCTAAAGAAGATAAAGTATATCGCGATACCGATAGCAAGTAACAATACGCTTGCGCCGATAACCCACCAGAAATTTAAGCCTTTTGAAACCCTATAATCCGTAATTTTACCGATAATACCTGCAACTTCTACGAACAAGATTAAAACCGGCGTAATATATTTAACCATTACTGCAAAGAACTTACCAAACCAGCCGAGTTCCAAGCCGTCTTCTTTAAGCGCTCTAAAAGTGTTCATAGGGTTAACTCTTTTAATAAATCCACCCTTTTCAATAAGCCAACCGATACAAATACAAGAAAGGAACGCGCCAACAGGCATAAGCACGGTGTTAGTCATTTCGTCAAAGAACGTTAAAAGGTCAAACCCGAACACCATAATTGCGCCGTCAAACGCACCACCTACCGACCAAGCGACAGGGATTGATACCATAAAGCACGCAACAGCCATAATTAAGGTTGCTTTCTTTCTCTTTATTCTAAACTTTTGAATAATGAATTGCGTAGCAACTTCTAAAAGTGAAATAACCGAAGTTAACGCTGCAATTACCACCATTGCAAAGAAAAGGAACGATACGATTTTACCAAACCAACCTAAACTTGCAAATACCAACGGTAAAGTTTGATACATTAAACCTACGCCACTAAGCGACGGGTGAACTGCATAATATTGCCCAACAGGGCCATATTCCCCAAGCGTATCAATGAAAGGCTTTAAAAGTTCCCCGTTAAAATGCCCAACGGAAGTGAAAATTGCAAGTCCAGCGATAAGCGCAACTAACGTATCGAAAATACAAATCATTACGGCAGACTTACCTATTTTAATTTCTTTACCCGTATAAGAGCCGTACGCTATCATAATACCCATACCGAGTGATAACGAATAAAACGCTTGACCCATAGCGGCAACTACGCCGTCAAAACCGAGTTTAGAAAAATCAGGATTTAAGTAAAAGTTAAGCCCTGCGCCAACGCCTTCGCCTAAACACATAGAATAAATAGCGATTACAACTACGATAATAAAAAGCATCGGCATTAAGATTTTTGACGCGTTTTCGATACCGTTTTTAACGCCACCCATAATGATTAAAGCAGCAAGGCCCATAAATATGAAAGTAAAAATCAACGGTAAATACGAGTTAGAAATAAAAGAACCAAAAGAAACTGCGTTAGTATTAGCGCTATTCCATTGAAAAGAATTAACGGTAAATCTAACGGTCCAACCACCTAAAACCGAATAGTAACAAATAATAAAAGTTGGAATAATTATGGCAAGCATACCAACCCAACCCATATTTTTATTAGTTTTTCTATACGCAGTAATGGTGTTTGCCTGCGCCCTTTTACCAAGATAAACTTCAGCAATCATAGCGATTGAGCCGATAAAGAGTACGCATAAAAGATAAACGATAACGAACGCCGCACCGCCGTAGGTTGCCGTTTTATACGGAAAACCCCAAAGGTTCCCTAAACCTACTGCTGAACCAGCCGCCGCAAGTATAAAGCCTATACCACTTGCAAAGCCGTTCTTTTTCTTTGTTTCCATAATTTCTCCTAACAACTTTTAAATTCTAATACATTGTATTATATATAAATATATTTTGTCAACTCATTTAACAATTTTAACTTGATAACGCGCCGCCTGGTTTTTTGCAAAACAAAGGGTAGAACCGTACTAAACGATTCTACCTTTTTTGCCGTTATTAACTTAAAACACCATTAAGTTAGCCGATTAGTTATCAGCCTTTTTAGCCTTTACTTCTTTACCGTTGTAGTAACCACAGTTTTTGCAAACGGTGTGTGGCATGGTGTATTCGTGACATTGCGGACATTCAACAAGCGTTACCGAAGGTGCTTTGAAGTTTGCAAATCTCGTATTAGTTCTTTGTTTTGAAGTCTTACTTTTTTGTACTGCCATTTTTATTTACCTACCTTTTTTATTAGTTTAACGCCTAAAATTCCATTTTCGGTGGTGTTTTGCAACCACTTTCACAAGTAAAATTTATAGGCATATTCAAAGTTATCTCATCAACAACCAATTTAGTAAGGTCTATGCTATCTCTTTGTAAAAGATAACCGTATTCGTTGTCGGCGGAAAACTCCTGCTCTGAATCAATAAAGTATTCCCTTGTCGTTTCGCGCAAACAAAAGGTGCAATCGCCTTTTAAGGTAAATGCAACAGTCATTTCAACGAACGCCGCCGTCCTACCGATTAACGATACGACACCGTCGATTTTTACGGGAGAAACAAGTTCCACCCCAGGAATATCACACAAATTTTTTTCCGGCTCATAAGAAAACGAAAATTCCTCTTCAGTTTTGCCTTTTAATCTAATATCTTTAAGATTGATTACCATTTGCGCCCTTTATAGCCTATCAAGTATATCTTAATTTAATAGGGTTGTCAACTTTTTTATTCGCTTTTTTTATTTTAG
>JAGCMG010000107.1 GCA_017646555.1 Clostridia bacterium
ACTTAAGGTGCTTGTTGCAGTCAAACGCTACAACCTGACCTTATAATACTGCTAAATTATATAAAAGTCAACTATTTTAAGTCAAATAAGAAAAAGCAATAAAAAAAGCCTTGAAAAAGGCTTTTTTATTTTTGATTAAAGTAAATTTTTACGCTCTAACTTTTTCAATAAGTTTATATAAAGACGGTTCAAACTTAGCGCCGTACCAGTGGTTATCTTCCGTTAAAGTATCTTTAATACATTCTACGACGTAATTAGCAGATATTTTTGCGCTATCAATCGCCGATTTGCCGTTCATGAGTGCGCCAACGAAAGCCGATGCGTAAATATCACCAGTACCGTGACAGCCTTTTGACATTTTATCGTGTTCGTAGTAAGAATACTTTCCGTTTTCGTATACTACTACGCCAGTTTTTCCTTCACGATAGGAAATACCCGTTAATATTAAGTTCTTACAACCTAATTCGCAAAGTTTTTCTATTAAAAGTTTTACGTAACTTTCATCATAGGTTTCTTTATAGGGAACACCCGTCATAAAGCACGCCTCAGTTATATTTGGCAAGCAATAATCAGATAACGCGCATAAAGATGCCATTTCTTTTGCAAAAGCCTCATCAAAACCGTAGTAAAGTTTGCCGTTATCAGCCATAGCAGGGTCAACTACTTTTACGCCATCGTTCACTAAAAGCGAAAATAAATCTTTAACGTAGTCGATTTGCTTTTTACTACCTAAATAACCCGTATAAATGCAATCAAATAAAATATTTTCTTTTTCCCAATGCGCCTTAATTTTTGGCATATCTTCGGTTAAATCGGTGAAAGTAAAGCCACTAAATCCACCCGTATGCGTTGATAATACTGCTGAAGGAAGAACGCAAGTTTCTACACCACAAGCAGAAATAATAGGTAACGCTACCGTTAACGAACATTGTCCAAAACAAGATATATCTTGAACTGATAAAACTTTTTTGTAAGACATTGTAAATCCCCTTTACTTTTTATTTTGATTGTATTATACTATAAATGTGGTATTATGTAAATAGCCAAAATTAAAGTTTTTTATAAGACCAGATATCTATGAAAAAATATTTACAAATTTACAAAAAACTTAAAGCAGAAATCTTATCGGGGGAAATTTTACCCAACGCAAAACTGCCGTCAAAACGCGTAACGGCTGATATTTTTGGGTGCAGTATAATAACTGTTGAACGCGCTTACGGTATGCTTGTTGAAGAGGGGTATATAACTTCAAAAGAGCGTAGTGGTTATTTTGTTGAAAATATCGACTTTTTGCCAAAAGGTAGCGTTTCAGACTACCGTATTGGCTCGTTTTTAACCGAGCCTACCGTTAAACCCGACCAAGATTTTGAGTATTCCAACTATTTTAAAACGGTTAGAAAAGTCATTAGCGAAAAGAGTGAAGAACTTTTTATCAAAGCCCCAAACGAAGGTTGCGCCGTTTTAAGAAACGCTATTTCGCGCTATCTTTCGCGCTATCGTGGTATGAGCGCTAAACCTAAAAATATCATTATCGGCTCAGGGGCTGAACAACTTTATGAAAACGTCGTTAAAATTTTAGGGCGTGAAAAAATCTTCGGCATTGAAAGTCCGTGCTATGAAAAAATCAATTTAGTTTACGGTAGCGAAGGGGTTACTCTTTCGCCACTAAAAATGGGCAAGGACGGCATTTTATCAAGCGAACTAAAAAATAAAAAGTTTGACGTGTTACATATCACGCCGTTTTCTTCCTTTCCGTCAGGGATTACGGCAACTGCTAAAAAACGCTACGAATATTTAAAAATCGCAAAGGAAAAAGGTATTTTTATAGTTGAAGACGATTTTGCAAGTGAGTTTTTTAAGCCAGGTAATCCTATTGAATCGCTTTACGCTACTTGCGTTGACGATAGCGTAATTTATATAAACACCTTTTCAAAGAGTTTGTCGCCGTCAATGCGTATAGGTTATATGATTTTGCCCGAACGACTGTTAAAAACCTATCAAGAAAAGTTAGGTAAGTTTTCGTGTTCAGTTCCCGTTTTGGAGCAGTATATTTTAGCCGAATTTATCGACAGTGGAAATTTTGAACGCCATCTAAATAAAGAACGCAAAAAAATGAAAAACAAAAAAATAAAAACTAATCAATTTTTTCACCAAATTTGACTGATTTTGCAAATATTCGTGATTACTTTACTAAAAAACACGCTAAAATAGTCAAATTCGCTTTGTTCGTCGGCAAAATTTGAGCAGTTGTGAAAAATTTTCTATTGACAAAACGGTTTTTGTATTATAAAATGTTGATAGTCAAAAAGTTATCGCAAAAAACGAAATTAGGCGATAGCAAAAAGGAGTTAATTATGAGTATCGTAACGATAATCGGCGCAGGTATGATGGGCTCTGCACTTGCTTTCCCAGCAAGAGAAAACGGCCACGAAGTAAGACTTGTTGGCACGCCACTTGATAGAGATATTATTGATTCGGCTAAAAAGACCGACCGTCACTTAAAATTTGATAGAGATTTTCCAAAAGGTATTAAATACTACCAAGTAGAAGAAATGGAAGAAGCAATTAAAGGTTCTACTTTTATTATCGGTGGCGTTAGTTCTTTCGGTGTTGATTGGTTTAAGGATGAAGTTTTACCTAAAATCCCTGATGAAATCCCTGTTCTTTCAGTAACCAAGGGCTTAATCCACGAAGGTAACGGCAAACTTATTTGTTATCCTGAATATTGGCAAAA
>JAGCMG010000108.1 GCA_017646555.1 Clostridia bacterium
ACGGCAAGTTTATCGGGCGATACGGTAACGCTATCGACTTTGTACCCGTTTGAGTTTATGGGATTTGTCGTTGAAAAATAAATATTTAAACGGTGCATAACGGTATGCACCGTTTTCATTGTTAAACACTGAAAAATAATTGACTTAACGCATTGTTTATTATATAATAATAAAAAAATATCGGGGGCATTAAATGGCTAAGATTAAATACAATACACCAATAGTTGAAATGCAAGGCGACGAAATGACGCGCGTTTTATGGGACTGGATTAAAGAAATTTTGTTAGAACCGTTCGTTGAATTAAAGACGGATTTTTATGATTTAGGGCTTGTTAAAAGGGAAGAAACTAAAGACCAAATCACAAAAGATGCCGCTAACGCTATTAAAAAATACGGCGTAGGTGTAAAGTGTGCAACCATTACTCCTAACGCACAACGCGTTAAGGAATATAACTTATCTAATATGTGGCTTTCGCCAAACGGCACTATTAGAGCAATGCTTGACGGTACGGTATTTAGAGCGCCGGTTTTAGTTGACGGTATTACGCCGTTTATTCCTACTTGGACAAAACCAATCACTATTGCGCGTCACGCATACGGCGACGTTTATAAAAATAGCGAACTTAGAGTTGATGCTCCTGCTACTGCTGAACTTAAAGTTACTTATGAAGACGGTAGAGTGGAAACTAAAAAGATTTTCGATTTTAAGAGCGCAGGTATTATTCAAGGTATACATAACCTCGATAGTTCTATTTCTTCGTTTGCGCGTTCTTGCTTTAACTACGCTTTATCAACTAATCAAAGCGTTTGGTTTGCAACAAAAGACACTATTTCTAAAACTTACGACCATAGATTTAAAGACGTTTTTGCTGAAATTTACGAAAACGAATATAAAGATAAATTTGCCGAAAAAGGCATTAGTTACGACTACACTTTAATAGACGATTCGGTTGCAAGAATAGTTCGTAGCAACGGTGGATTCATTTGGGCGCTTAAAAATTACGACGGCGACGTTATGAGTGATATGGTTGCAACGGCTTACGGCTCACTTGCGATGATGACGAGCGTTTTAGTTTCACCTGACGGCAATTACGAATTTGAAGCGGCACACGGTACCGTTACACGCCACTATTATAGATACTTAAAGGGCGAACAAACTTCAACTAATTCCGTTGCGACTATTTACGCTTGGACGGGCGCTTTAAGAAAGCGTGGTGAAAGTGAAGATAATCAAGAACTTATCGCGTTTGCAAACAAACTTGAAAAGGCAACTGTTGACACTATTTCAAGTGGTTTTATGACCAAAGATTTAGCAGGTTTATTTAAAAAAGACGGCGTAACGGTTACAGAACTTAACAGTCGTGATTTCTTATTAAAAATAGCAGAACGTTTATAAAAAATAAAAATCCCTTACTACGTGGTGAGGGATTTTACTAATATTAAAATGGGAAATGAAAAATTTAAACTAAAATTCGAGTTAGTTCCCGATTCTTGTTGGTATTCTAATTTAAGAAGTATACTATCAAAAAAAGAGTGGGACTATATTCGGCACGACGCGTACGATAGAGCAAACGGAAAGTGTATGATTTGTAACCGTAAGGTTAGCCGTCTTGAAGCGCACGAAGTATGGCAATACGACGAAAAAACTTGCACTCAAATTTTAGTGGACGTTGTGGCTGTGTGTAATTCTTGCCATCAAGTTATTCATATAGGTAGGACATCTTTAACGGGGAATATGGAACGGGCAGAAGATTGGTATATGAAAGTCAATAACTGTTCTTACGCTAAAATGAAAGAAGAATTAGGGAAGGCGACTGCCGACCATCAACGCCGAAATAAAGTTAGTGAGTGGAAACTTGATTTAAGTTTTCTCGAAAGATATATAAAGTAAAAATTGCAAGAGAAAAGGAGAAATGATGCAATATTTTTATGCAGTAATGTTGTTTTTAGGGGGCATAGGCGCGTTCTTAGTGGGCTGTAATTTATTGTCCGACGCGATTAAAACCCTTGCTAATAACAAAATAAGAAATTTGCTTAATAAAACTTCAAAAAGTAAAGTAGTTAGTTGTGGTATCGGCGCAATCGTTACGGCTGCCGTACAAAGTTCTTCGGTTACCACCGTTATGATAGTCGGGCTTGTAAACTCTGGTATGATGAGTTTGTATCAAGCAACGGCTGTAATAATGGGCGCTAATATAGGTACGACGATAACTGCGCAAATTGCAGCGTTGCAAGCGTTCGATTTAGCAAAAATAGCAATCGGACTTGCAGGACTTGGCGTATTTATCAATATTTTCAGTAAAAGCGACGGCGTTAAATCAACGGGGAATATCTTTACTGCAATAGGGTTAGTATTCTTAGGGCTTGAAACAATGTCGGGCGCTATGAGTATCGTTAAAGAAAGTCAAACGGTGGTAAATCTTTTAGCATCGCTTGAAAATCCACTTTTACTCTTTGTTATCGGCGCGTTATTTACGGCACTTATCCAAAGTAGTTCGGCAATGACGACTATCGTTATTTCAATGGTCGGCGCAGGTATGGTTATAGGTGGTGGTGGAAACGCCGTGCTATTTATAATCTTAGGCTCAAACGTGGGGACTTGCGTAACGGCGTTAATTTCTTCGCTTGGCGCAGGCGCTAACGCAAAGCGCGCAAGTTTAATTCACTTGCTCTTTAACGTGTTCGGTTCGTTGATATTCTTTATAATATTATTGATTTGGAAGTCGTTTACGGCAACCGTTTTAGGAACGCTCTTTAGTGAACCTTCTACGCAAATAGCAATGTTCCACACGATTTTTAACGTTGTTTGCACCATACTATTTATACCGTTTACAAAAGTATTCGTTAAAGTTTCTGAACGCATTATTAAAGATAAGAAAAAATCAGTGCGCAAAACTTA
>JAGCMG010000109.1 GCA_017646555.1 Clostridia bacterium
AGTCAGTTTGATTTTTCTAATTATGATTATATTGTTGATGCAGTTGATACCGTTTCGGCAAAAGTGAAAATTATCTTAAACGCAATAAATAACGGCGTTAGCGTAATCTCTTGTATGGGCACGGGCAATAAACTTGACCCTACGGCTTTTAAGGTTGAAGATATTTCAAAAACTTCCTACTGTCCACTTGCAAAAGCCGTTCGTCACGAACTAAAAAAACACGGCGTCGTTAGTGGTGTTAAAGTTTTATTTTCTACCGAACAACCGTTAAAAACTTTGGTTACGATTGACGACGAAAATAAAAAAGACGGTAGAGCGCCAGGTTCAATTAGTTTTGTTCCGCCCGTCGCAGGGCTTATTATCGGTGGACAAGTTATTAAAGATTTAATAGGGGAAAAGTAAAGTGAAAGTTTCAACCAAAGGCAGATACGCTTTAAGGCTTATGCTTGATATAGCGTCTAATGGAGAAGACGGCGTAGTTGCGTTAAAAGATATTGCGATAAGACAAGACATTTCCGAAAAATATCTTGAAAGAATAGTATCTTCACTTGTTAAAGCGAATATGCTTTGCGTAAAACGTGGTGCGCAAGGTGGCTATAAACTCGTAAAAAAACCGTCGGAATACACGGTTGGTAGTATTTTAGCCGTTACGGAAAACAGCGTTGCCCCCGTTGCTTGCAGTAGTGGGGAATCGGACGGCTGTAACCGTTGTGATTCGTGCGTTACGCTTAAATTTTGGAAAGGACTTGATAAAATTGTCAACGATTATTTAGACGGCACGACTTTACAAGACTTATTAGATAAAACTTGCAAATAAGTGCTAAAAAAACAAAAAAATATCGGTGGTATATGAAATATTATAATTCCGTTACTGAATATATCGGTAACACCCCACTTTTTAAATTAAACAACTTAATGAAAAGTGAAAACTTAAAAGCCAACCTTTTTGCTAAAGCAGAAAAGTTCAATCCAGCAGGGTCAGCAAAAGACCGTGTGGCTTTATCAATGATAAAATCGGCTGAAGAAAACGGCCTAAATAAAGGTGGCACGGTAATAGAGCCGACTTCTGGCAATACCGGTATAGGTATAGCAATGTGCGCGTGCGCACTTGGTTATAAAGCCGTTATCGTTATGCCGAATAATATGAGTGCTGAACGCGTTTTAACGATTAAAGCGTTCGGGGCAGAAGTCGTTTTGACCGACGCAAAATTAGGTATGAAAGGCGCGATTGAGAAAGCAAACGAACTAAATAAGGCCATAAAAAACAGCGTTATTTTAGGTCAGTTTGATAATCCGTCTAACCCAAAGGCTCACTACGAAACGACAGGCCCTGAAATTTATTTTGCGCTTGATAAAAAGGTCGATATATTTATTGCTGGTATCGGCACGGGTGGAACAATTTCGGGCGTTGGTAAATACTTAAAAGAGCAAAATCCTAATGTAAAAATTATTGGGGTTGAACCGTTTTCTTCGCCACTTTTAACTAAAGGTTTTTTCGGCGCGCATAAGATACAAGGTATAGGCGCAAACTTTATTCCGTCCACTTTTGACAACACCGTTGTTGATGAAATTGTGCCAATTACTAATGAAGACGCGTATTTTTACACCAAAGAAACGGTGCTTAAAGAAGGTTTATTCGTAGGTATATCTTCGGGCGCTGTTATTTTGGCAGGAATTTTAGAGGCTAAAAAGGAAGAAAATAAAGGCAAAAATATCGTCGTTTTATTACCTGATACGGGTGATAGATATCTTTCGGTTGAAGGATTAATGTTGAAGGATTAATATAGGTTTTATATGAGCGAAAATTTACCACAACTCGTAATGCGAATAGACGATATTTCTTTTGCTAAAAAGCCCGTTATTAAAGACGGGTTTAGCGTTGTTACTCATAGCGAAACGAAAGAAAAAGTTTGGGAAGAAATTATTTTTGACGCATTTAACACGCATTACGATTTTTCGTTTGCAAAGGTGTTTAAGGGTTTTAAAAACGAACACTTATTCTACATAAAAAAAGGCGAAGAATATATCGCGACTATCGGTGCAACGCATAAAGGCGGGGAAGAAAAAGACGGTTGGTTTCATATGGTCGGTGTTAAAAAGAGCGCGCGTGGTCTTGGCGTTGGTAAAATGCTTGGCGAAATCGCTTTATATTCGTTAAAAGAGCAAGGCTATAAATCGGCAATGCTAACGACTGACGATTTTAGAATTCCCGCAATAAAACTTTATTTATCACTTGGATTTAAGCCTATTTTTACGCACGAAAGTCATAGTGAGCGCTGGGCGAAAATTTATGAAATTTTACAAATAAAATAATCATATATGACTTAAACTGTCATATTTTACCTTTTATAATAAAGAAAAAGAGGTGAAATTATGAGCATTGTTAAAGGAAATATGGTTTATTCGGTGGAAGAATTTGATGATTTTTGGCTTGTAAAATATAGCCTTGGCGGTATACAATTTTCATATCGCGTTACAAAAAGTAGATGTCAAAATTTTAAAGAACTTAAAAAGATGATAACTTCCGACGAATTATTTTACGCATAAAGGCGCAACAGCGCCTTTTTTGTTGAAAAAAATTTTTAAATTTGTTATAATACCGTTAAATTGTAAAGGAAAAATTATGACGCAAAAAGAAAGAATGGAAAAGGGTTTAGTATATTTTGCCGACGACCCTGACATTATGACGATTCAACTTCAGTATTTAGAAAATCTTTATGATTTTAATAATACGCGCCCATCTGAAATGGCAAAAAGGCAAGAATTATTAAAAAAGATGTTTGGTAAAATCGGCGACAACGCTTATATAGAGCCACCACTTCACGCTAACTGGGCAGGCAAAAATTGTTTTGTGGGTAAAAACTTTTACGCCAACTTTAATTTAACTTTAGTAGATGATGAAAAGATTTTTATCGGTGATTATTGTATGTTCGCACCAAACGTAGTAATCGCAACGGCAGGTCATCCAATTAATCCAACTTTAAGAAAAAACGGTGGTCAATATAACGCAAGCGTAAGAATAGGAAACAACGTTTGGCTTGGCGCAGGGGTAGTCGTGATGCCCGGCGTAACTATCGGCGATAACGTCGTTATAGGCGCAGGCTCGGTGGTAACAAAAGATATTCCGTCAAATGTAGTAGCGTTTGGCAACCCTTGTAAAATTTATCGTGAGATAGGCGAAAAAGACGATATTTACTATTTTAAGGATAAAAAAATCGATTGGGAAAATTTGCCGATAAAAAAAGATTAATTTAACGTTTGGTCGCGTTTGACACTACCGTTATTGCCAAAAATCGACCAAATACCTTATATTTTAACGTAAAAAAGGAATAGTGGTAAAAAAGAATTTACTATTCCGTTTGCTTTATAGTATATATTGTGTTATAATGTGTTGGTTATGGAAGAAACAAAGACACAAAAAATTTACGTACTGTTAACGCATACGGGGACTATTCTTTCAAAGATGGTTCAAAAAAGAACGGGTGGCGAATTTAATCACGCGTCGTTATCGTTTGACGATAGTTTGACGAAGATGTATTCGTTTTCACGCGTTAATCCGTATATAGCGTTTATCGGTGCGTTTATGAAAGAGGCGTATAATCAAGGCACTTTTAAGCGCTTTAAAAAAACCAAAGCGTGCTTGCTTGAATACTCTGTTAGTGAAAGTTCGTATAGCAAAATAAAATCGTGCGTTGAAAAAATGTATGATGAACGCAAAAAATACGGTTACGCTTATAAAGGGCTTTTTTCGGCAGGAAAAGGCAAGGTTTACAGAAAAGAAAATTGTTTTTACTGTTCTGAGTTTGTTTGGAGCGTTTTAGAAAACGGTGGGGTTTTAGATAAACGCGTAGGTAAAGAGGTTATAATGCCAATGGATTTTTTAGAAAAAACCGACGGCAAAATAATATACAAAGGTCAACTTTCAATATACAAAAAGGAAGAAAAAAATGAAAATACTAAAGAAAATTTTTAAGTTTTACGTTGACGTACCACTTGTTTTAAGAATAGCAGTAGGTCTTGCAATCGGTATAACCTTTGGCTTACTTTTACCAAGTTGGGAATTTTTAGCCGTATTTGGTGAAGTATTCGTTGGCGCGCTTAAAGCGATTGCACCGATACTCGTATTTATTCTCGTATTAAGTTCGTTATCAAGTGCTGGTAATGGTCTTGGTAAAAGATTTACTAAAATTATATCGTTATATTTACTCACAACTTTTCTTGCAGCAGCACTTTCAGTTATCGTAAGTTTTATTTTTAAAGTAAAAATTCCGTTAACCGTAACGGAAGCAGATAAATCAGCACCAACTGGTTTAGGTCAAGTGTTTAGGGTACTTTTACTCAATATGGTGCAAAACCCAGTTTCAGCGTTAATTGATGGTAATTACGTCGGTATTTTAACTTGGGCTGTAATTTTAGGTTTCGCTGTTAGGGGGCTTGCAAAAGAAAGCACTAAAAACGTACTTAAAGATTTATCGGACGCCGTTTCAAAAGTAGTTGGTTGGGTTATTCAACTTGCGCCTTTTGGTATTATGGGTTTAGTATTTTCTTCAATCGGGGAATACGGTATAGAAATGTTCGTTGACTACGGCGCGTTATTATTAGTATTAGTCGGCTGTATGTTATTTACTTTCTTGGTAGTAAATCCGTTTATCGTATTCTTATTCTTAAAAAAGAACCCGTACCCATTAGTATTTAAATGCTTTAAGGATTCTGGTATACCAGCGTTCTTTACAAGAAGTTCGGCTGCGAATATTCCAGTAAATATGCAACTTTGCAAAAACTTAGGACTTGATGAAGATTATTATTCGGTAGCGATTCCACTTGGCGCAACTATCAATATGGACGGCGCAGCAATCACTATTACGGTAATATCGTTATCAGCGGCATTTTCTTCGGGTGTTAGCGTTAATATTTTCGTCGCAATACTTTTAAGTTTCGTTGCAACTTTAGGCGCGTGTGGTGCGTCGGGTGTTGCAGGTGGCTCGCTTTTACTTATTCCTATGGCTTGTTCGCTCTTAGGTGTATCGGCTGACGTTGCTATGCAAGCCGTTGCCGTAGGCTTTATTATCGGTGTTATTCAAGACTCGTTAGAAACGGCACTCAATTCTTCTGGCGACGTTATTTTTGCAGCAACTGCCGAATATTCGGAGTGGAAACAACACGGCAAAGAAATAAATTTTAAGGAAATTTTTAAAAATGAAAAAGCCGAACAATCAAAAGAATTGTCCAGCGAAGAAGTTTAATTAAAAATCAAATAAAAGTAAAAACGCCACACTACGCAGTGTGGCGTTTTTTGTAAATTAATCTAATTCCGTAACTGAAAGGGAGGTTTCTTTTGTTGCTACGGTAAGTACTAAATCGTTTTTAATAAAGGTTAAAAAGTTAATATCGATTATTTTTCCGTCGTATTTAACGCCGTTTGATAAATCAATCTTTTTAAGGTCTAATAAAATAGAGCCAGCGTTTAACTTAACGAAAGATTCAGCCTTTGTCCAAAGTAAAGCGTATTCTTTTGCTGAAGACGGCGTAACGGAAAAGATAGCGCGTTCAGGGAAAGAAGATTTAACGACTTCTTCATCAACGCCGATTTCACTTTCGGAAAAAGCCACGGCGATATTGCCTTTACTGTGGGTAATGCTAAACTTAATAGGGCAATTTTCGATAAACGGCTTGCCGTTAGCAGATTTTTTAATCATACTTTCATCTGCTGAAAAATTATATTCGCTATTAAGCAAAGAAAATAAAAATTCGTGTGATAATTCTTTATCGCCTTTTTTCAAAAAAACTTTAACCATATTTATATTTTATCATAAAAAATAGAAAAGTCAATACCCAATTTTATCTAAAATGTGTTTGCTAAAAGCGAAAGCATTTAAAAAAACACTTGAAATAATAGTTTTTATATGTTATATTTAATAAGTAATTATAACCTTTAAGGAGATGAAAAATGATTAAACTTTTCGGCGAATACGTAAAAATCGATACGCCAAATACTTCACTTATCATAAAAAAGCACGAAGACCGTGCATTGATGCTTTATTACGGCAAAAAACTTAACGACCACGACGATTACGGTTATTTTTCAAAAGGTAAAACCGATAGACGTGGCGCATCTAACGACGACTGGGCAAATATTCCGTCGGTAATGTCGTCTAATGGTGAAGTTGCTCAAAAAACCAACTATACAAATTTTCACGACGAAAACGGGCTTTTCACTAACCGTTTTAACCTTGTTGATGCAGAGATTGTTGAAGGCTTTTCTTCTCCGTTGCCAACGGCAAGAAAAAAGGCTCAAATTTGCCGTTTAACTTATATAGACGAAGTTTCAAAAGCAACTCTTTATCAATACTACACGGTATTTGACGATTGTGATGTTATCACCGTTCATAGTGAACTTGTTAACACTACCGGTAAAACCATTTTCGTTAATAAACTTGCATCTTGTCAATTAGACTTTGTTGGCGATAAAGCGCAAGTAGTAACTTTTGACGGTACTTGGGTGGACGAAAGAAATCGTCACGAAACGGATATCGTTGCAGGTAGATTTGAAATAGATTCAAAGTTAGGTCTTTCTTCGCCCGTGCATAACCCGTTCATTATGGTAAAAATAAGAGATAATGTTATCGGTCTTAACCTTATTTGGTCGGGGAATCACAAAGAAGAAGTGGAAATTTCGCCTTATAAGCGCGTTAGAATTATTACGGGCTTAAACGATTTTGCATTTAACTATAAACTTAATGCTGGGGAAAGTTTAGTTTCGCCTGAAGCCGTTATGGTTATTGCTAATGACGAAAAAACTATTACTTCAAATTTACATAAATTCTCGTTAAATCATATAGTAAACCCTGATTTTGCTTATAAAGATAGACCTGTTCTTATCAACAACTGGGAAGGTACTTATTTTAACTTTACTGGTGAAAAAATTCTTCAAATGGCAACCGTTGCTAAAAAGGTGGGCATAGAAATGTTCGTATTAGACGACGGCTGGTTTGGTAAGCGTGACGACGACCGTTCTGGACTTGGTGACTGGTACGATAACGAAAAGAAAACGGGTGGTCTTAAAAAACTTGCCGATAACATTAAAGCACTTGGCTTAAAATTTGGGCTTTGGGTAGAACCTGAAATGATTAGCCGTGACTCAGACCTATTCCGTGCGCATCCAGAATACGCTATGGCAATTCCAGGTGTTGAGCCGGTTGAAAGAAGATGGCAACTTGCAATCGATATGTGTAACGACGAAGTTTGCAACTATCTTGCTGATACGTTAATTAAAATCTTTAAAGAAGTCGGCGTTGACTACGTTAAGTGGGACCATAATAGAGCGTTTTCTGACGTGTATTCTTCTAAACTTGAAAACCAAGGCGAATACCACTATAAATACTACGTAAATCAATATAAACTTTTAGATAAAATCACTAAAGCGTGCCCTGACGTATTATTTGAATCTTGCGCGTCGGGTGGTTGTAGATACGACCTTGGTATGCAATATTTTATGCCACAAAACTGGGGTAGTGACAACACTAACGCATACGATAGATTATTTATTCAAGAAGGCACTTTAGTAGCGTATCCACAATCAACGATGGGCGCGCACGTAGCAGCAAGTCACAGCAATCCTAAAATTTGTTTAGAATCACGCTTTAACGTTGCGTCGGTTGGTGCATTTGGTTACGAATACGATATCACTAAATCGCCTAAAGAAGAACTTTCAACTATTAAAAAGCAAGTTGCGTACTATAAAAAGCATAGAAGATTATTCCAATACGGTAACTACTATAAACTTGGCGACGGTCTTGAAAAAACTAACTACGGTGGTTGGATATTAGTTTCCGATAAAAAGGATGAGGCTATTGCCGTTGTCGTAAACAAAAATTTAGGCTTTGTTGCCACAAGGGAACACTTTGCGTTTGCTGGCCTTGACGATAATACTTTATACAGCGTAATAATGCGTCCACAAGACAATCTTCGTGAAACTTACGATTTTACCGCTTACGGTGATGCGCTTAATTCCTTTGGTTTAGACTTTGGTAGTTTAGACTGGGCCGAAGCTGATGAAATAGAAAATTCCGGCGCATTTAGGTCAAGAATGTTCTATATCAAAAAAATCGGCAAAGCAAATAACAAGTAATTATAAAATTTTCTAACGACGCCCTATTAAAGGGCTCGTTTAGTATTAAAGAATAAAAGTACTTTTTATAAAGGTGTAAATATGTTTGAAATTAAATCACTTACAAAAGCGTACGTAAAGGGCGTGAACGCCGTTGACGATTTATCATTGACGGTTAATGACGGCGAAATTTACGGGTTTATCGGCCATAACGGCGCGGGCAAATCGACCACTATAAAATGTATGGTCGGCGCGCTTGATTTTACGCAAGGTGAAATTATTTTGGACGGTGTTTCGATTAAAGATAACCCCGTTGAATACAAAAAAAGAATAGCGTATATTCAAGACAATCCCGAACTTTACGAATTTATGACGGGTAAAAAGTATCTTGATTTTATAGCGGATATTTACGGCGTCGGGGAAGAGCGCACGGAAAGAATTAAAAAGTATGCCGTTTCGCTTGAAATTGAAAACGCGCTTGGCGATTATATATCTTCGTATTCGCACGGTATGAAACAAAAATTAGCCTTAATTTCGGCACTTATTCACGAACCTAAACTTTTAGTTTTAGACGAACCGTTCGTAGGGCTTGACCCAAAAGCCAGCCACACGCTAAAACAAATTATGCGTGAGTTCGTTCAAAAAGGAACGATAATTTTTTTCTCAACGCACGTATTAGAAGTTGCAGAAAAATTATGCGATAAAATAGCAATCATTAAAAACGGCAAGTTAATAATAACGGGCGAAACGGAAGTCGTTACTAAAGACGCGTCGCTTGAAGAAGTTTTCTTAAAAACGCATCAAGGTGAGTAAAATGAAAAATTATCTTTTACTCATAAAAATCGGGGTTGAACGCATTTTAGTGGGCAACTCTAAAAAGCATAAAAAAACAGTCAAAAACGGGCTTGTTGGCTTTGGACTAATCGCGATTTTAGCAATAGGTATTTCGGTTG
>JAGCMG010000110.1 GCA_017646555.1 Clostridia bacterium
GATAACTTAAAGCCACCAGCCGTTGAGCCAGCGCACGCGCCAACGAACATAAGTATAACGAGTATGCTTTGTGAAAGGGCAGGCCAAGTGGTAAAATCTGCTGTAGCGTACCCCGTCGTTGTTATAATTGAAGAAGTTTGGAACACGGAATTTCTAAACGCGTCGTTAAAGTTTCCGTACCATGAATAAATGTTGCTTGTAATAATAAGTGCGCCAAAAATAGTTACGAATAGATAAATCCAAAGTTCACGACTTTTGAAAAAACCACCTATTTTACCTATGATAAGTAAATAGTAAAGGTTAAAGTTTATACCGAATAATAGCATAAAAATAGCAATAACCCATTGAATATAGTTACTATAACCTGCAATAGAATCAGCTTTTACGCCAAAGCCCCCCGTACCAGCCGTGCCGAACGCATGAACGATACTTTCAAATAACGGCATACCACCACATAAAAGCATTACGATAAGAACTAAAGTAATTGCGCTATAAATAAGGTATAAAATAAAGGTCGTATCTTTAGTTTTTGGCACGAACTTATCAACGATAGGGCCTGGCATTTCAGCCCTTAAAATATGAATAGACCTATCGGTTGTTTTTGAAGTGATGGCAAGTATGAAAACAAGTACCCCCATACCACCAATCCAGTGTGTAAAACTGCGCCAAAACAACATACTATGCGAAAGCGTGGTTACGTCAGTTAAAATGCTTGCGCCAGTCGTTGTAAAACCACTGACCGTTTCAAAAAGCGCGTCGATAAAATTAGGTATTTCTTTACTTATAAAGAACGGCAGAGAGCCTAATAAAGAAACGCTAATCCAAGTGAGCGCAACTGTGACTAAACCTTCTTTAGCAAATAAGAAATCGTTTTTAGGTTTAAGTAAAAGAGTAAATAACAAACCTAAAATTAAAGTTAATAAAGCCGTTATTAAAAATGCCGTTAGCGCAACCCATTCGGTATAAATCAAAGATACTATGATAGGAAGAACCATAAGCACGGCTTCAACTTTTAACACCTTACCAACGGTGTTAAAAACCATTTTATAATTCATTTTTCTACCTCTTAATAATATCCGAAAGGCTTAAAACGCGCTTGCCCTCAGCAATTACTATAACGCTATCGTTAGGAAGTATAACGTCGTCGCCGTTAGGAATAAGCGTTTTATTGTTACGCGTGATACCCGCTATTAATACGTTATCTATAAAGCGCATGTTTTTAAGCGGAATATTAGTGTATTCAAAATTAGGTAGCACTTTAAATTCAAGAGCCTCAATTTCTTCGCCGAAAATCGTATAAAGCGTTTCGATTTGACTGCCGATAGAACTTTCAAGCGCACGCGCGTATTTAACTATTTCGTCCGCAACGATTTTTTGCGGTGAAACGGTACACGAGAGTGAAAGGTTTTCGGCAATTAAAGAAAGTTCGTCGCTATTGACTTTTGAAATAACTTTAGGAACTTCTTTACTCATAGCGTAAAAAGACATTAAAATATTATCTTGGTCACGTCCCGTTAACGCAATAAATGCGTCGGTAGTTAAAATGCCTTCTTCAACAAGTAAATCTTGCGACATACCGTCCCCGATTATTACAGTTAAACTGTCTGGTAAACTTTCGCAAAGTTCTTGGCAAACGGTTTCGTTTTTTTCAATAATTTTAACTCTATGCTTATCGGCAAGTAAAAGTTTTGCTAAATAACTTGAAATAGTGCTTGCGCCTAAAATTAAAACGTCTTTAACTTGAATATTTTGTATTTCAAAAACGCTAATTAGTTTATGAGCCGACCTTTTAGAAGTTATAACGGCAAGTTTGTCCCCACCTTTTAAAGTGAACGCGCCGTTAGGAACGTATGAAACCCCATCTCTTTCAACTGCACAAACGATAAAGTTAAGTTTATTGTTCTTTCTTAAATCCATCAATTGCACGCCCGATAAAGGGGAATCTTTATCGAGTAAAAGTTCAATCATCTTAAAATTGCCCGACGAAAATGAATCTACCTTAATAGCCGACGGCAATTTCAAAATATTATAAATCGCTTCAGCCGTCATTCTTTCTGGATTAACAGCCATAGAAAGTTCAAGTTGTTCGTTGATGAAAGAAAGGGAATCGTCGTTATTTTCAAGGTCCCTAATTCTTGCTACCGTATATTTTGCGCCCATTTTCTTTGCGACAAAACACGATAACATATTAAATTCGTCAGAGCCCGTTACGGCAATAAAAAGTTCGCAAGAATCAATGCCTGCTTGCTTTAAAGTTTGATATTCCGTACCGCTACCAGTGATTGCAATAACGTCGTATAAGTTACGAATTTCGCTAACTATTTTTGCGTCGTTATCAATTGCGATAAGTTCGTGGTTTTCTTCGGCAAGTGATTCAATAATAGTTTTACCGACTTTGCCACAACCTACGATTACAATTTTCATTAATAAAATTACTCCTTTAGTAAATAATGAATTGTTTAAACATTATACTCTTTTTTTAAAATTTATGCAATTATTTTTACTCTAAACTTAAATTAGTAACTTATTTTACAATTTTTAATTTTTTGAAAGTTTTTTCCGTTTGGTCAAGTTTAACGCGTAACGGTATGGCGAAATTAAGCCACTTTTACATAATTTTTACTTTTAAACACCCTAAATGCTAATACCGTCATATCATCTAACGCTATTTCATTATTGAGTTTTAGTGCCTCTTTTAGCGTTTCATCGGCTATATTTTTAGGGTTAAGCGCAGGTAGTTTTTTGAAAAATTCTAAAATTTCGTTGGTGGATTTGAACGCATCGGCTATTCCGTCGCTCATTAAAACAAGCATATCACCGTCAGATAAATTAGTAGAAATAATGCTCGGTTCTAACTCTTTAATAATTCCTATCGGCAAGGTGTTGCCCTCAATAATTTTAATGCCGTCTTTATTGATTAAAAACCCGCGTGGTGCGCCAAATTTAATAAAATCAGCGCGTAAATCGTTTAAATTTAACACGGCAATATCTAACGCCGAAAAACTGTCGTCGGTGTTTATTGCTAATAATTTATTTACAAGTGGCAAAATCGATTGACTTTTTAGCCCTGCTTTATAAAAACTTTCAATTAAAGATAATGTAACGTCAGAAATGCGTTTAGCCTTTTCACCACTACCCATGCCGTCGGAAACGGCAAATAAAAACTTACCACCTGAAATTTTGGTTTCAGAGTGCGTATCGCCAGAGTGCGTAGAGCCGTTCTTGTTTTTTGTTGCAACGGCGTAAGCAACTTGATAAGGCAGGGGATTTTTTAATAGTAAAAATGTTTTATCTTCTAATATGGTGCTTTTTTCGTAAATTTTAAGTGGAACTTTCAATGCGTTTGAAAGCGTTTTTTCAATTAGGGCAAAGTTTTCATTTTCGCCCTTAATTA
>JAGCMG010000111.1 GCA_017646555.1 Clostridia bacterium
GGCACGGGAACAAGCGTACCGTCAACAAGCGCTAAAACTTTATGTTTATAAGAAAACCAGTCGGTAAAGCGCGAAAGAAAATCAAAAACTAATTTTTCATTAGTATGAAAAATATGTGGACCGTACTTTTGCACTAAAATACCGTTGTTATCGTAATAATCGAAAGTATTTCCCGCGATATTCGGGCGTTTTTCAACGACGGTAACCTTAAAATTATTTTCAGCCAAAATGCGCGCAACGGTAGCACCCGATACGCCAGCCCCAACTATTAAATAATCACAATTAAAATTAGTCATATTAATCTTTAATCACTTTTACTTTAAAAGAACTTTAAATTTACTAAAATTTTAACATAGTTTGCTTTCTAAGGCAATACTTATTTAAAAATACGGTGGTAAATTGAAAAAAATTAGCAAATTAATTTGTTTAATTATGACGAATTTTTTATTTTACTTGACGGAATTTTTTTTTAGGTCTATAATTAATTTTATAAGAATTATAAAATTTTTAGGTGTATTATGAGAATCGTAGTAAAAGTAGGCACTTCAACACTCACTTATAACACGGGTTGTTTGAACATTAGACGAACGGAAGAACTTTGTAAAGTATTAAGCGACCTTAAAAATAAAGGGAACGAAATTATATTAGTTTCGTCTGGTGCAATCGGTATGGGGGTTGGTAAACTTTCGCTTAAAGAACGCCCACACGATATACCTACTAAACAAGCAGCCGCAGCAGTCGGTCAATGTGAACTTATGTATATTTATGATACTTTGTTTGAAAATTATCACCACACCGTTGCTCAAATTTTGTTAACGGGCGACGATTTTCATCACCAAGATAGATATACTAATTTTACTAACACAATCAATAGGCTTTTAGAACTTGGCGCGCTTCCGGTAATTAATGAAAACGATACCGTTGCGACGGAAGAAATTTGCGTTGGTGATAATGATACCTTATCGGCGTTAGTTGCTAAAAGTGTTAAAGCCGATTTGTTAATACTACTTTCTGATATCGACGGGCTTTACACTTGCGACCCTAAAAAAGATGAAAACGCTAAACTTATTTCGGTAGTTGATAGCATTACGCCTGAAATTAAAGCGCTTGGTGGGGATGCAGGTTCAAGTTTAGGAACGGGTGGTATGAAAACCAAACTCACTGCTGCTGAAATTTGCGTATCGTCAGGCTGTGATATGATTATCTTAAACGGGGCAAAGCCAGAACTTATGTATTCGGCAACTGATGGTGAAAAAGTCGGCACTAAATTCGTTGCAAAAAAGGTGTAAAATGTTAGAACAAACTTTAATTTTAGCAAAAGAACAAGCGCCGTACGCTGGCTCACTTTCAAGCGAAGTTAAAAATAACGCACTTTTAAGTATGGCTGACGCGCTTATTAATGATACCGATTTAATATTAAAAGAAAACGAACAAGATTTAATAGACGCAACCTTTTTATCGGAAGTTATGAAAGATAGGTTAAGATTAACTGCTGATAGAATTATTTCAATGGCAAACGGTATGCGTGAAATCGCGCTTTTAGAAGACCCTGTTGGTAAAGTTTTATATAAAACCGTAAATAAAGCAGGACTTGAAATATCGCGTGTATCCGTGCCTTTCGGGGTAGTTGCCGTTATCTTTGAGAGTAGACCTAATGTATCTGCTGATACGGCTGCACTTTGTCTTAAAAGTGGTAACGTATCGGTACTTCGTGGTGGTAAGGAAAGTTTTCGTTCAGTAACGGCGATAGTTAACGCGCTTAAAAAAGGGCTTAAAAACTGTGGTCTTAACGAAAATTTAGTAAATATGGTAAACGATAAATCAAGAGAGGGCGCTAACCGTCTTATGACGGCAACGAACTTTGTAGATTTACTTATTCCGCGTGGTGGGGCAGGGCTTATTAAAGCGTGTGTTGAAAACGCTACTGTTCCGTGTATAGAAACGGGTACGGGTATTTGTCATATTTATATCGACGAAAGCGCCGATTTAGATATGGCACTTAAAATCGTCGAAAACGCTAAAACAAGTAGACCGTCAGTTTGTAATGCAGAAGAAGTGTTACTTGTTCACAGTAAGGTTGCAAAAAACTTTTTACCAAAACTTAAAAAGCGTTTAGTTGACGATAGAATAAGTCAAGATAAAATTCCTGTTGAATTAAGACTTGACGAAATTTCTTCAAAAATTATCGACGGCAAGTTGGCAACTGAAAAAGATTTCGACACCGAATTTTTAGATTATATTTTGGCTGTAAAGGTTGTTGATGGTATAGATTCGGCTATAACGCATATACGAAACCATTCCACACACCATAGTGAAAGCATTATTACAAATAGCGAAGAAAACGCAAATAAATTTTGTTTATTCGTAGATAGCGCAGCAGTTTACGTTAACGCTTCAACGCGTTTTACCGACGGTGGTGAATTTGGTAACGGCGCAGAAATAGGTATATCGACCCAAAAACTTCACGCGCGTGGTCCAATGGGCATAAACGAACTCAACACTTATAAATATATTATAAAGGGGAACGGTCAAATCCGTTAATATTATGAAATACGAAATAGGTTTTATCGGTTGTGGAAATATGGGTGGCGTTTTAGCAGAAAAAACGCTTGAAAAACTTGGCGGTAAGACGGTAGCCGTTTGCGATTTAAGCGTAGAAAAAACTCAACCGTTAGTTGATAAATTTAGCACCACTGTTTTAACGGCTGAAGAACTTGTTAAAAATTGTAAATTTATCGTTTTAGGCGTAAAGCCACAAGTGGCAAAAATAGTAATCGACCCAATAAAAGATTATATTACGGAACAAACCGTTGTAATTTCAATGATGGCAGGGCAAGATATAAAGACCGTTCAGTCGCTTTTTGGCAAAAATGTAAAGGTTATTAGAATTATGCCTAATATGCCTTGTAAATTAAGTAGTGGTATTATTGCTTATTCAACAAGTGATGAAATAACCTTAGAAGAAGAAAATGCTTTTAAAAATCACTTTGAAAAAGCAGGCTATATAGATAAGGTAGAAGAAGATTTAATGGATGCCGTAACGGCGTTATCGGGGTCTGGCCCAGCGTTCGTTTACGCTTTTGCTAAATCGCTTATGCTTGGCGCAATAGAATGTGGTTTTTCAAAAGAAAAAGCGTTACTTTATACAACAAAAACGGTTATAGGCGCTGGTAAAATGCTTGACGAATTTAAGGAAGTTGACGAACTAATTAAATCGGTTTGTAGCCCAGGTGGGACTACTCTTGCAGGTATTAGTGAACTTGAAAAGGGTAATCTTTACGAAGTTGGCGCATCTGCTGTAAAATCGGCTAAAAACCGTGCGGAAGAATTAAGGAAAAATTAAAGGATTAGGTAAATAAAATGAAAGAGATAATAGCGCAATCGTTTGGGATTGTTGCAATGATTTTCATAGTATTTTCTTTTCAACAGAGAAAACGAAATATGGCAATTTTATTGCAATTAATAGGTGGTGCGCTTTTTTGCGTTAATTACACTATGCTCGGTGCAATAGTAGGTGGGCTATTAAATTTTATAGCGGTTATTAGAGGTTTGGTTTTCTTGAATAAAGAAAAGTTAAAAGCCGATAGCCCTATTTGGCTCATAATATTTATATCGTTGTTTTTAACTTCGTACGTGTTATCGTTTTGCGTATTTGATAAAGCGCCTACTACTAAAAATTTCATTTTCGAAATTTTACCAGTAATCGGTATGATTGCATCTACCTTAAGTTTTAGAAAGGACGATGCTAAATCTATAAGAAGATACGGTTTTATAAGTTCGCCATGTTGGTTGACTTACAATATAGTAAACTTTTCAATAGGCGCAATTATAACGGAAGTGTTAAACTTAATCTCAATAGTAATAGGAACGATTAGATTTGATATTAAAAAGAAAAAAGACCTTAACTAAGGTCTTTTTTATTAGGTTTCGTTATCTTTTTTTATAAATTACAAGTTCGGGGTTTTCGCCGTTTTCTTCGTATCTACATATTAAAATAAAGTTCATATCAGCGACGATACCATAACATTTCGTTTCGCCTTCAAGTTGACTGCCAAGATAGGTCTTTTTATCGTCAAGGAATTTAACTTTTTCGCCGTTTGGGAGAGTGTATTCCAAATTGACAAATTCACCAGGCAACAAGTTTAGATTTTCTACCTTTGGTAAACCTTCAATATCTAAAAGCGCGTTTAACTCGTCAATTAGTTGCTCTTTAAATTCTTCAACTTCTTCATTTTCACCGAATTTGCACGTCAATTCTCTCGGTGAGCCGAGCAGAGTATTGATTGATACGTCAAACAATTTTGAAAGATTTTTTAGCGTATCTATATTTGGTATCGTTTCGCCCGTTTCCCAGCGAGAAACTGCTTGTCTTGTAACAAATATTTTTTCTGCTAATTCTTCTTGCGAAAGCCCTTTTTTCGTTCTTAATTCGTAGATTATTTCTTTCGTTTCCATAAAAACACTCTTTTAATTAGTCTTTACTAAATTGTAACATAGCCTATTAGTATTGACAAGCAACTCGTTGTTGCTATTTATAAAGTGTTAATAAGCCTTAAATAGAACTCAGCCGTTTTATACGCCGTTTCAACGCGAATTTTTTCATTGTTACCGTGTATGCCGTTGCGCTCTTCGTCTGTTAAATCCATAGCCGAAAAACGGTAAACTTTATCGGAAATTTCGCCGTAATGACGAC
>JAGCMG010000112.1 GCA_017646555.1 Clostridia bacterium
AAAAGTAACTAATAAATTATTTACAAAATTTTTACAAATTTTTAGCGTTCTTTTAGGCAAATTATAATAAATCCTTAAAAATTTGATGATTTTATGGTTTTTTACTTGTAAAATCCAAAAAAAAGTAAGTTATTTTAGTCTAATTATAAAATATCGTCAAAAATTCAAATAAATCTATTAAAACAGCTAAAATTATCAAAATACTCTGAACTATTAACCGTTTTGCCCCTAATTATAGTTTTACGATGGTTTTGGTGGCGAACTTAAGGTTATTTATATATTTTTATAGTTCAACTGCAGTATTTAATACTTTTTACGTTATAATTACATTTTAATAAAAAGCCCCAGTTTTTTGATGATAACGTTGCTTTTATTTATGCTAACCTAACTATTATTTATTTTTTTATAAAACTTAATAACGCCCGCATCCTATTTTGGTATTATTATCAAAAACCGCAATTTTACTCTTTAACGATGATTGCGGTATTAATATAAGTTTAAATTTTACCCGATTTTATGGACAAACATCCGTTATTTACTAAAAATAATAAAATATGATATAAAACACAACAAATATACCAAATATTATTGATATAGTGACTATTTGCCGAAATTAAGCCGTTTTTAGGTTTTTAAGAAAGTTATCGCAGTAATGCCTAATATTTTGACCAGTGTCAACCAGTTTTTAATTAAAAAAGCAAAGGTGAAATTTGTAAATGTAAAAAGTAAAGAATATAATCAAGCCAACCTATAAAGTTTACTATCTAAACTGTCAATATTTAGCGCTAACCATATATAAGCGCATTTAATATGAGCGCATTTGATATTCAAAAATTTAGAATAATATTGTATTGCACTATTTATAATTATGTATATTTTGTCATAATTTTATTAATAATTTTATGCGAATTATAGTTTATATATATTTCGCTATAATTTAGTTAAAATTTTAACGAGATTAATTTATATTATAGTGTTTTTAAGAGTGCGCGTTTGCGTATCAAAAATATGATATAATATGCTAATTTTAACGATAAAATCCTGTTATTTTGATGACATATGATTTATGCGTTAAATGTTTCACGTGAAACGTTGGCTGTTTTTTGGTTTCACGTGAAACAATCTAAAATGCGGTGTTTTTGAAAAAATTGGGGTAAAAACGCCTTAAAAATGGCTATTTTTGGCTTGCACCTATCAAAAAATCGTGCTATTGGCCGTTTTTTATTAGAATAAATTTTCGTAATAAATAGTTGGTTAAAGACGGCTTTATTGTTCAAGGTGTGGTTGTTTGTAATATTTTGGCTTGGTGTTGGGCTGTTAGTATTTTTAATTTGATGTCGAAGTATTATGTTTAGTGGTTATATATTGTGGTATGAAAAATTTTCACCACAATTTTTAATATATATAGTATGCTATATTTTAAATGTAACTATTGAATAAAAATATTGTATTTGGCAATAATTGTATAAAATCTTATAGTTTGAGGGGTTAATATGCTAAAAGAGAGTTGTGCAGTTAGTGTTTTTGGTAAATATGCAAAGGAAACGATAAAGACGGCGTTACTTGATTATAACGAAGATAATAATTTGCCGATAATAGTTTGTATTGGTAGTGATTTGGTGCTGGGTGATAGTTTAGGTCCACTTGTTGGAACTTTTTTAAAGCAAAAAGGTGTTGGCGCGTATATTTATGGAACACTTAACGCTCCTATTACTGCAAAAGAGATAGATAATATCAAAATTTATCTAAAAAAGGTTCACCCGAATTCAGCAGTGATTGCAGTTGATGCTGCTGTTGGCGGAGAAAGTGACGTGGGTATTATTAAAATTAATCCGTTCGGACTCAAACCTGGGCTTGGCGTTGACAAAGATTTATCTATTATTGGCGATATTAGTATTGTTGGAGTAGTTGCATCACGCTCTATTCGTAATGAGAACTTATTCAATCTAACAAGGCTTAATTTCGTATATAAAATGGCAGGCGTTATTGCCGGTGGAATTGAGGAATATATAAAAAGATACTCTTTGTACAACAATTCGGTTTCGGTTATTTAAGCGATTTTTTTAATTTTACTAATAATATTATGTTATTTTTTGATTGTTTCACGGTTATTTTAAGTTTATTTTAGAATACCAAAATGTGTTTGGCGCGAAATAATTATTATTTGATATTAGTCAAAATTGATTTTGCGCTACTTTAATTTTAAATATTTTTCATAACTAAAAGTTTTTAAAAAACGCTTGACAATGCATTTTTTAAATGATATCATTTTGATATCAATAAAAAGAGGCTAAAAATGAGTGAAAATATTTTAGAGATAAAAAATCTTTCTAAAAGTTACAAAAATATTAAAGCCGTTGACGATTTAAGTTTTTCCGTAAAAAGAGGTAAGTTGTTTGCATTTTTAGGCGTAAACGGTGCGGGGAAAAGCACGACGATTTCTATTATTTGTAAAGTATTAGAAAAAGATGCCGGGAAGGTGTACATCAACGGATTGGACACAGATTATGCAGGGGCTGAGATTAAAAAAGATATAGGGGTAGTCTTTCAGCAATCAGTTTTAGACAAGGCGCTTACCGTTAAGGACAATTTGATTGCGCGCGCGTCGTTATACGGAATTTATGGCAAGGCGTTTGATGAAGTTTACAAAAAGTTAGATACTCTTTTAGACATTTCAACGCTTTTAAATAAAATGGTCGGTAAATTATCTGGTGGGGAAAGGCGCCGAATTGATATAGCAAGAGCGTTGCTTTCAAGTCCAAAACTTTTAATTTTAGACGAACCAACCACGGGGTTAGACCCAAAAACGCGCAAAATTTTATGGCGTGCAATCGAAAAACTTCGAAAAGAAGAAGATTTGACGGTATTTTTAACGACTCATTATATGGAAGAGGCATCCGAAGCCGACTATTTAGTGATAATTGACGCTGGCAAAAAGGTGTGCGAAGGTACGCCCATTAACTTAAAAAATCAATACACGGGCGATTTTATATCTTTGTATGGCGTTCAAAAAGAAGACGTTGAAAAAGTTTTTGATAATTACGAGGAGATTCCAAACGGGTTCAAAGTTTTAGTTGACAGCACAAAATCGGCTACGGAACTAATTTTACAGCACCCTGAAATTTTTAACGATTACGAAATAGTTAAAGGCAAAATGGACGACGTATTTTTGGCTGTTACGGGTAAAAAACTTGTGGAGGATGAAAAGTGAAAACTGCTTTGATTTTAATTAGACGTAATATTAAATTGTTTTTCAAAGACAAGGGAATGTTTTTTACTTCGCTTATAACACCCGTGATTTTGCTCGTGCTTTACGCAACTTTTTTAGCGAACGTTTATCGCGATTCTTTCATACAAAATTTTCCAGAAACCGTCGTCGTTTCGGGAAAAATTTTGAACGGTTTGGTCGGCGGACAATTACTGTCATCATTAATTTCGGTAACTGCCGTTACTGTGGCGTTTTGCTCTAATCTACTTATGGTACAAGATAAAGTTAGTGGGGCAAGACTTGATATTGATATTACGCCCGTGAAAAGTTCTATTGTTTCGTTGTCTTATTATATTGCAACTTTTATTACGACACTTGGTATTTGTTTATTTGCTTTGACGGCTTGCTTGGGCTATATCGCGTTCATTGGATTTTATCTTTCGTTTGTCGATATAATTTTATTAATCTCGGATACCGTTATGCTCGTTTTTTTTGGAACGGCGTTGTCGTCAATAGTAAATTCCTTTCTTTCGACGCAGGGGCAAATGTCGGCTGTTGGCTCGATAGTAAGTTCATGTTACGGGTTTATCGCGGGGGCGTATATGCCGGTTTCTAGTTTTTCAAGCGGACTACGAAACGTCGTGTGTATGCTCCCCGGTACTTACGGTACGTCGCTACTTCGAAACCATGCGTTAGGTGGGGCACTCGGTGAACTTGAAAAATTGGGGTTTAACCAAATGCATTTAACGTCTTTAAAAGATGCCCTTGATTGCAACCTATATCTTTTTGGACGGCAAATTCCAACTTTCGTAATGTACTTGGTTTTAATCGGCGTGACGTTGCTTTTAGTTGGGGCTTTCGTTTTGATAACATACTTAAAAAACAAAAAAATTAAAAAATCGGATAGATAATATAAAGACTTAAAAAATATTATTAAAGATATCTTAAAAAACGTTTTGTTAAAAACAAATGATACTCGTGGGGCGGTTTTATCATACCGTTAAGTGTTAAATCGTACCAAAATAATAAAAAACCGCAAGTTTTTGCGGTTTTTTTAATTGCTATATTTTGTAAAGTATTTATTTTTATAAAAAAAGATGATATAATAAAGCAAAGCACAAAACGAAAGAAAAAAGGATAAAAAATGAAGAAAGTTATTAAATTTATAATTTCGGCTTGGAAAAAACCGTGGGTTAAAATAATATTATATTCCGTAGCGTTATTTTTAATATTGCAAATAGCAAACGTTGATACGAGTACGAAAAATATTTTTGGACAATTATACGAGTTGCTTACGTCAAAAGAAACCATTTCGTTTTTTACTGCTGGCATAATTACGGTAATTTTATTTACGATAGGTTCTTATATCGGAAACGAACTTGAAGACAGTTTAAAAATTGAAGATGATTCGTTAACAATTATTCGCAAATACGACGGCTATAAAATTGACGAAAAGGCTGATAGTTCTTCAAATTATTATAATAAAAAAGGCGCATTAATGCGTTTAAATCGAATAACGAAGAAGGGAAAGATAAAAAACAAGGTTAAAGATAAATACTCAAAAGCCTTTGTTAGGATGCAAGACGTTCAAAAAGCGCACGATAGGGGCGAACTTATATTGCCGACCGTTAACGTTTTTACTAACGTTGAACAAAACGTAAAGTTAAATTTTCACGATAGTTTGGCTGAAAAAAAATTGCCCGATTTTGTTATATCTAACGCGCAAGAGTTTTTACAAGCCCATAAGTATTCTAATACGAATAATAACGTTACCATAAGGTTAGACGATTTTTCTTTTAACGATAAAGAAAATGAATTAAATTTATATACTTCAAGAACTTATTATTATCATATGCTTTTAACTAATCGCTGTATGGACTTTCAAATAAGCAGTGGTTTATCAATAAGGAATCTATACGAATTTAATTCGACCATTTCGCCGTTAAACGAGTCGAAATTAAGCAATCAAATCGGCATTAACGGCGTAATAATGACGAGTGACGGGTATCTTCTTTTGGAAAAAAGAGGAAAAAAGAAAACCACTTGGAAAAATAAATTTGCGCAACCAATTTCGCTTGCGTTAAAAGAAAATGATTTAGAACTTGGCGATAATCGCATTATGTCTGATGAGTTTCAATATGCAGAAGAAAAAATAATAAACGTTATTGAAAAGACGGTTAAGTCAAATTTTGGCTTAACGCGTGAGGATTACGAGCCTTTGTCTATTGAAAAAAATTTATTAGGCATAGCAAGGGATTTGTTAGAAGGTGGTAAGCCTAATATTTACTTTATTATGACGCTTAAAAGCGACCACGTTAAAACAAAAGAAATGTTGGAAAAAAATGCTAAAGCCACAAGCGGGAAAGTTTTAGGCAAAGAAAAATTAAAGTCGAATTATTTTTTAATAGATTATAACGATATAAAAATTAATACTAACTACGGTTTAAAAGTAAGCAAGAAAAAAGCAGTTAGAGTTAGAAGAAAAATTTCCCCAAGAACGTGCTGGCTATCTTCAACGTATGATTATTGCAAATACGGTGTTTCAAGGATAATCAAGCCTAACTTAAAATTCGGCTGTGGAGAAGCGTTGTTAGTTTGTTTATCATACTTAGAACTTTGCAAGAAAAACTTTATCGAGATAAGAAATAAATGATGCTCGTGGTGCGGTTTTATCATACCGTTAAGCGTTAAATCGTACCAAAATAATAAAAAACCGCAAAAATTTGCGGTTTTTTAATTGCTGTTAAAAAACAATTAGATTATCTTTCCATTAAAATAGTAAGTTCAACGCCGGCAAAATTATTATCAAAAGACGGCGTTAGGGAAACTCTACTACAATATAGTTTAGATAAATCCGTATAAAATATTTTAAATGATTTACCGTAAGGTATTAATGATTTTTTATCATTTATAGCAAAATACAACTCATCATTTTCTATTAAAAGTTTAGCGTTTTCTATAAAAGATTTTTCATCTTTATCATCTAACCCAGCCATTGCAAGTTCGTTAATATCTTTATCGTCAATTTTAAATGGTATATGAAACTCTTGATATTTAGATTTAAAATCATCTTTAAGTTGGGCGAGTTTTGAAAGAGCAACTTTTTTTGACTTTATAATTATTTTTAGGTTGTTTTCAAGCGTGTCCATTATTTTTGAATCGTTACAATGGTATAAAATATCTTTGTTCCGTTTAGAGTTAGGCGTTCTTATATTTATCGTGATGCAATTATCTGTGCGGGTGTATGAATAAACCTCTTGAATACAAAAATGAATATCTTTTAATTCTTGTGGGTAGGTAACCCTTGCCACCATATACGCACCTATATTAATAGAATTGTTGTAAGCATTGTCGGAAACGTAATCAATTTCCTTAAAATCACTTGATTCTAATTCATCCCAAAACAAATCCGACGCTGGACCGTAAATTAAACTATCGTTAGTTAAATTTTCAATATACTTCATTTTTTACCCCTGTGTTTTTTTAATTCTATAATATATTTAACATAAATAATATGACAAACGTGTGTCATATTTATAAAATTTTTAATAAAATTATAAATAAGTAATGATAATAGGGGGAAAGTAGTAATTTTTAATGATGATGGCAATGTTTACAGCAAGCGTGCGGGATTTTATTATCGTTTGGGTTGGCATCTAAAAACGGTTCGTTATTAACTATTGTTTCAACGGTTACTTGCGATATGCCTATTGAAAACAGGCGTTCCTTTACTTGATTTTTTATCTTAAAATCGTATTCGTTTATAATGACGCAAACCGTTATATATACGCTTTTCCCGTCCGTAGAAAATAGGCGAATATTTTGTACGCTTAAAATTCCATCGACAGATAAAACGGCGTTTTTTATCGTTTCAATATTTAAGTTTTTAGGCGTTTTTAGTAAAAGTACGTCTAACGTTTCTTTAAGATTTTTTATCGAATTAGTTATAATAAAAATCGCAACTAATATTGAAAGAACTGCATCTAAAAAATAAAGGGCACTAAATTTCATTACGATTGCGCCTATTAAAACGACGACCCAACCTAAAACGTCTTCAAGCATATGAAGATTTATTGCTTTTTGATTTAGTGAGTTGTTGCCGTGTGTTAAATAAGTGGCTATTATATTAACTATTAGTCCGATTATCGCAAAAATAATCATGGCGTCATGGCTAATTTTAACGGGATGAATAAGCCTAAAAATAGAATTATAAATAACAAAAATTGAGCCGATAAGTAAAATAATCGTTGTTAATAAACCACCCAAAACGGAAAAACGCGCATACCCGTAGGTATAGGTTTTATCTGGTTTTCGCATACTCTTTTTTTCAAATAGATAAGAAACGCCTATACTCATAGCGTCGCCAAAATCGTGCAACGCGTCCGAAGCAATTGCTATACTGCCCGTAATAATGCCACCGAAAACTTCGATTATTGAAAAAAATAAATTTAATATAAACGCTATTAAAATTTTTTTGTCCGAATTCATGATAGACCCCTTTACTTTGGTTAAATTTTATAGTATACTAAACACGATACTGAACGCTTTGTTCAGTAATATTATAATACAAAAGGACGGTAAGCGCGCTATACAAAAAGCAAAAAGAGTACGATACCGAACAAAACAAACAAAAAGTATGGTGAAAAATGGATAGACGGCAAAGAAAAAGCAGGGAAGCGATATTTAACGCGTTCATATTAATGTTATCAAAAAAGAACTTTAACGATATTACGGTCGCGGAAATAATAGCGATTGCAGACGTTGGGCGCGCAACGTTTTACGCGCATTTTGAAACGAAAGACTTTTTGTTAAAGGAACTTTGTTTAGAATTATTCGGACACGTATTTTCTTCAGAGCGTGGTGGGGAAGATAAAGAGAGTATCTTTCATTGTGAAGAAGGTGGTTTTTCCTTTTTGCATTTATTTAAGCATATAAAAAGAAACGATAACAATATTAAAAAATTATTGTCGTGTCAAAACAACGAACTGTTTTTTGAATATTTTCAAAACGGGGTAAAGGATTTGGTGAAAAAAAATAAGGCGAATTTTGAAAGTAAAAAGCCGAAAGGTTTGCCAGAAGATTTTTGGTTAAATCATATAAGTGCGACGTTTATTTCGTCGCTCAAATGGTGGATTGAAAACGGAGCAACTCTTTCACCGGAGGAGATAACGGACTATTTTATGCAAGTGGTGTAAATAGTGGTAAACTTAAAAAACTTTTCACACGGGTTTATATATAAATTAAAAAATCGTTAGATAAAAACGCCCCCTTTCAAAACGAAAGGGGGCGTTATGCGTTATTATTTAATTATGCTAAAAGGTTAAGTGAGAAATTTAAGCGTCTTAAAGTTTCTTCTTTACCTAAAACGTCGGCAACTTCGGTCGCGCCACCGGCAGTTGATTCTAAGCCGGTAAGAGCAATACGGGTTATCCATAAAAGCGCTTGCTTTTTAATTTCTAAACTTGCTGATAAGTTAACTAAAACTTCAAAAAGTTTTGAGTTATTCCACTCGGTTACGCCTTGTAAAGTTTCAATAATTTTAGGCAATACTTGTTTTGCTAATTCTACGGAAGATTTTTGTTTAGCGTTTTCAAAAAGTGATAAATCGAACTTATCAAATTCTTCTAAAAAGTCGATTTTAGATGGAATTTCGCTATAAATTTGTACGCGTGATTTAGCGAGCGTTAAAAGTTTATCTTCGTCGTACTTGCCGTATGCTTTCGACGCTTTAAAGAACGGATAGGAAAGGGTTTTAAATTCGTCAAAACTCATTTCCTTAATGTATTCGCCTGAAAGCCATCTTAACTTAACGTCGTCAAAAATTGACGGTGATTTAGAAATGCCTTCGAGCGAGAATTTTTCAACGAGTTCAGATAAACTCATTTTTTCTTGATTTTCTTTCGGGCTCCAACCTAAAAGTGCGATATAGTTAATGATTGCTTGTTTAACGTAGCCTTTTTGCACGAAGTCAGCATAACTTGCGTCGCCGTAACGCTTAGAAAGTTTACGGGTAGCATCTTTCATTATAACAGGAAGATGAATATACACAGGTCTTTCCCAACCGAACGCGTCGTACATAAGGTTGTATTTAGGGGTAGACGATAAATATTCCGTACCACGAATAACGTGGGTAATACCCATTAAGTGGTCGTCGATAACGTTGGCAAAGTTATAGGTCGGCATACCGTCGGATTTTAATAAAATACCGTCTTCAATATCTTTATAATCAACGGTAATATCGCCGTAAACCAAGTCGTGATAACTACCCGAGCCTTCAAGTGGAATATTTTGACGAATTACGTACTTTTCGCCAGCGTCGATTTTAGCCTTGATTTCTTCTTTGGTTAAATTTAAACAATGCTTATCGTATCTGGTGTTGCCGTTTTCGTCTTTAAGTGAAGAAATTCTTTCCGACGAACAAAAACAATAGTACGCCCCACCGAGTTCCACTAATTTTTCAGCGTATTCTTTATAGATAGCCTTTCTTTCCGATTGAACTTACGGACCAAAATCGCCACCTACGTCAGGGCCTTCGTCGTACATAACGCCAGAATCGCGCATGGTGTCGTAAATAATTTCAACCGAGCCGTCAACAAATCTTGCTGTGTCGGTGTCTTCAATTCTTAAAATGAAATCCCCACCGCGTTGTTTAGCAAATAAATAGCCGTAAAGGGCAGTTCTTAACCCGCCGATATGTAAATAACCCGTTGGGCTTGGGGCAAATCTTGTTCTAACTTTCATTTTCAATCCTCCGTCACGGTGTTTTGTATAAGTTTTTCTAAATCGTAATTGTTTTGAATATCTTGAAGTCTTCCCGAAGTGAAGTAACTAAAAGAATCATTTTTGGTTATAATAATATGGTCGGCAAGTCGCACGGAAAACATATTAAGTAATAAATTTATTTTAGCAGTAGCAAAATCGTCCGTTTTAGAAGGGACGGGTGAGCCACTTGGATGATTATGTGCAATAACCGCGTACGACGGTTTTAAAACGCTGATGCTATCGGTTATAATTGAACCGTCTATTGTGGACTTAAAGGTATCGCCTTGACCACAAGTTATGGTGTTAATGTGGTAGTTGTTTTTATCAAAGAGCAAAAGCACGAAAACTTCCGTCGTTTGATTTTCAAAAAAATCTGCCACAAGTTCTTTTACTGCCGACGGCGTGTTTGTTTTAACGCGCGTTTTTTGTAACGAGGTTTCAGCATGCGTACGCGAATAAATTAAACCTATCGTTTTAATAAACTGTGCCGTTTTTGGCCCAACGCCTTTAATTTTAAGCAAGGTGTTAAGGTCTGCCTCAAAAACTGTTTTTAGGTCTTTAAATTGAAGTAAAATTTTATGAGCAAGTGCGTTCGTGTCTTGCCTTTTGATAACCGAATAAAGCAAAATTTCTAATAATTCGTGGTCGTTAAAGTTATCAGGATTATTCATAAACTTTGCGTACATACGCTCACGGTGTTTTTCGTGTAAGTTGACTTCGTTCATATACGCTAATTATATCAAAAGTTAACGCGAAATGCAAAAGTAAAACGATAATTTTATAAATAATAATAAAAAATGGTGTGTAAACGCGCACTTTTAGTGTATAATAAAAAAATAAGGAGCAAATATGAAAAATTATAGCGATTTTTTGAAAGATTTTGAAAAGTTAATTTCTATAAACAGCGTTAAAGACGCGCCCGAAGAACGTATGCCGTTTGGCAAAGGCGTTAATCAAGCGTTTAACGAGTTTAAGTCTATTTGTAGTAGGCTGGGTTTTTCCGTTACCGATTACGACGGGTATTTTGGCGAGTTTAGCGTTGGCGAGGGGGAAGAAGTCGGTGTAATAGGTCACCTTGACGTCGTGCCTGCGCCAGAAAACGGCTGGAACACCCCACCGTTTAAGTTAACTAAAAAGAACGGCGTTTTTTACGGCCGTGGCGTTAGCGACGATAAAGGACCACTCATTGTTGCTCTTTACGCTTTAAAAGAACTTATTGCCGACGGCGCGATTTTAAAGAAAAAACTTCGCTTTTTTATCGGGCTTGACGAAGAATCGGGTTGGGCTGACGTTGATTATTTTTTAACTAAAAATACATTTCCTAAATACGGGTTTTCGCCCGACGGGAATTTTCCGGTAACCTATGCCGAAAAAGGACCTAACAGTATTAAGTTTTTTATTCCGTACGACGGAAAAACTTTTACCATGGTTAATGGGGGAACGGTTGTTAACGCCGTTTGCGACTATGTGACTGCCGTTGGTAAAATCGACGAAGATTTACTTAAAAAGTACGGTTTGACGCATAACGGTAGTATGATAATTAGCCACGGCAAGTCTGCGCACGGCTCTAAACCTGAACTTGGCGTCAATGCTATAAAGCCACTTTTAGGGTATATGAACGAAATTGAAAACGGTAGGTTTAATAACGCTATCGAGTGTTTATTTAACGATAAATACGGCATTACTAAAATGGGGAACGAAACGGGATTAGCGACGCTTTCGCCTGAC
>JAGCMG010000113.1 GCA_017646555.1 Clostridia bacterium
AAACAGTTCTACCCGTCGCCCAGTATGGTGACTTAGATACGTGGCACGACATCGTTGATAACGGGTATGCGAAACTACTACCATATTGTATTCTAGTTCTTTCTACCGCGTCAGCCATATCAGAGAGCCAAATTTGTGGGAAATAGTAAAGCGTACCAGCGTCAAACCTACCGCCACCCGATGCGCAACCTTCAAAGAAAATATTAGGATTAGCAAAAACTATTCTTTCGCAAAGGTCGTAGTAGCCAAGGCAATATCTATGGTGACACTCTTTTTGCCTATCGGCAGGAAGTGCCTTCATAAAATCGTCGGAAACGTAGCGATTATGGTCCCATTTAACGTAATCAATATCGTGTTCTTTTAATATTTTATTAACAGCGTCAACGATATAATCACGAACGTCTTTTCTCGTTATATCAAGGCAGTACTGATAGCGTGAATCCTTTGGTTGATATCCGTCAGCAGAAATAATCCAGTCGGGATGTGCACGGAATAAGTCACTATTAGGGTTAACCATTTCAGGCTCAAACCAAAGCCCGAACTTTAAGCCGTTTTTATGACAATGTTCAATAATCGGGTTAAGCCCACCCCTTAACTTATCGGTATTAACAACCCAGTCGCCAAGCCCTGCTTGGTCGTTGTTTCTTATACCGAACCAGCCGTCGTCTAAAACGAAAGTATCAATACCCGTGCCTATTGCCCTATCAATAATAGCAATCAACTTATCCGTATCAAAATCAAAACCCGTGCCTTCCCAGTTATTGATAACTATCGGGCGTTTACTAAACACGTATTTTTTATTGATAAGATTGTTTCTTAACGCGTCGTGGAAAATTCTTGAAACACCACCAAAACCTTCGTCTGAAACAGCCAAGATTGCTTGTGGAGTCGTGAATTTTTCATTAGGTTCTAACTTCCAGCAAAAGTTATAATCGTTAATACCAGCCATTAAAAGCGTGTTGCTTTTTAATCCTACTTGCGCTTTAAATGCGTGTGAACCACTATATACTAAAAGCGCGCCGTAAGTTCTACCAAAATCTTCAGTTGCATTTTTATCACAAAGGAGCATAACCGGATTTAAGTAAGGCGAAGAAGTGCCGAATTTACTGTCAATTTGGAAAACACCGTGATGAAGTGGAGTTCTTTCAAACGACCTCTCTCTTGACCAAGCGCCGTAGAAAGTAATAGCGTCGTAATTATGGTTAGGTAGCGAAAGCGTAAACGAATACGCTCTATCAATAAACACTTCTTCATCACCGAAGTTTATAAATTCGTTATGCCTTAAAAGCGCGCCGTCTACAGCCGAATAGTAAAGCACCATCTTAATTTTCGCTTTATCGTCGCAAAGAACAATTTTTAAGGTTTCCCCACTTGATGCGTATGGCATACCGTCAGGTTTTGGTAAAGACGGTAAAATTTCGTAACTTTCAAACTTAAAATCCGACAAAATTACGCCGTTTTTACGGGTAATTTTAACCATTGCTTCTTTATATTCATAGTCCGAAGGGGTTGGAACTTCACGGAATTGAAATTCGCCTTTTTCAAGGTCCCAAGTGTTCAAAATGTCACTTTCAAGTTTAAATTCAGACGCTGAAACGTCGTTTGAAAAATAATCTTCAACTGAAATTTTCGGTCCAAAATAACTTTGTTTTAATACGTTAACGGCGTTAACGGTTAAAATGAACGAAAAATTATCGTCGCCTACTTCAAAAATTCTTTTTTGTTCATCAATTTTAATTGCCATAAAAAATCTCTCTTTTATTTTTTTTAATTATAAATTAAATTTGTTTACCTTTATTGTATAATCGTACAATTAAATAGTAAAATCGTTCTTTATTATCTTAAATCATAAACCTTTTCAAAAAAATCAGGCTCGTTAGGTTTATGAACGCGAAGTTTAACGCTTTTAGTCGTACGCAAAAAATTAGCGATATCTTTACCCGTTTTAACGGTATCAGGAAGATATACCCCGCACGACGGTCTGTAAGGCACGTCAGCATGATAGTCCCCACCACAAGTTAAACAAACGCCCGATTGTTTAGCAATTCCAAATAATTCCGAAAGCATATTGTTATGTTTTGGGTGGCAATTAACTTCAACCCCGTGAAGATAATTCGTATCTAACGGATGATAATTGTTTCTATACGGATGCCCTTGCACTAAAGCGTAACCGTTTTTATCAACGATTTCAAAGAGTTCCTTTTGCGAAAGTGAATAAAGTTTTGGTGCATTAAATAAAAACTTTTCATCAGCGCCGTAAATTAGTAGGTGCGCTTCAGGGTGAAAACCCATAGTAACTTCAATACCGAAAAACACTTTAAAATCATTTTTATCGCCGTATTCTTTTGCTTTTAAGTACTCGTCGTAATACTTTTCGCAAAAGCCTTTATAATCAAGCCCGTGTTCTTTAGGATAGTAATCGCAAATATGATTAGTCAACACAAATCCGTCAAGATTAACGGCTTTAGCATCTTCAATCATGCCTTTAAAATCTTTTCTTGCGCAAAAACTTATGCCAGAAGTGTGAGTGTGTAAATCGATAAGCATTTTCTGCCCCTTTTGACTATAAAAAAAGTGTGGTAAAGCGTATTAAAACTCACTCCCACTTTTTTATTATAA
>JAGCMG010000114.1 GCA_017646555.1 Clostridia bacterium
GCAAGGCAAAAATCCGTCGATTGAAGATTTTATCAACGCTTTCGACGAAGTTAACGCCGATAATATTTTCGTTCTTCCTAATAATTCGAATATTATAATGGCGGCAAAACAAGCATCAACGCTTTATCAAAATTCAAAAGTTTTCGTCATTGAAAGTAAAAATATGGGGCAAGCGTATTCGGCGCTTTCTATGCTTGACTATTCTTCAAACGACGCAAACGCGATAGCAAGCCAAATCGAAAGCGATATGCAAAGTAGCGTAACTGGTATGGTTACCGTTGCCGTTAGGGATGCTTGTATCGACGGCGTTGATATTAAAGAAAATTCGTATATCGGGTTTGTCGATAAAAAAATGCTAACTTCTAAAGAAAGCAAGGTTGAAACGGCGCTTTCTTTGTGTGAAAAACTTTCGCTTAGCGATAAATGTTTTTTAATAGCCGTTTACGGTAAAGGCGTTTTAGATACGGAAAGGGAAGAACTTTCTTCTTTAATTCAATCTAACTACCCTAACGTAGAATTTTACGAAATCGACGGCAAGCAAGACGTTTATGACTTTTTACTTATAATGGAATAAAAAAATCCACCATTTTGGTGGATTTTTTATGGTGAGACTTGCTCCGTAAACTTCGTTTACTATCACGCCGGCTCACTAAAAAAGGTAGGTGTCTACCTTTTTTCCACTAAAGTGTCGTTCGCGTTCAAGTCCCACCGACTTTTTTTACTATAACAATAAAAACCGACTAACCATTTAGGTTAATCGGTTTTTTTTGGTGCCGATGGTCGCTTGCTCCGTAAACTTCGTTTACTATCACGCCGGCTCACTAAAAAAGGTGGGTGTCCACCTTTTTTCCATTAAAGTGTCGTTCGCGTTCAAGTCCCACCACTACAATGTAAAAAAGAGTTCGTATCAAACCTACTGTTCAATCCAAACTCTTTTGGTGCCGATGGTGGGACTTTCGCCTGTGCGACCATACCCGACAAACAGTAGGTGTCTACTGTTTGGTGCAAGCACAAATTTGCAAGCAAATTTTCTCCTTAAACAAGTCCCACCGATTACTTTAATTATAAACAAAAAAAACACTGTCTAACCTAATGGTCAGTCGGTGTCTTTTTGGTGCCGATGGTGGGACTTGAACCCACACGTCATTGCTGACAACGGATTTTGAGTCCGTCGCGTCTGCCATTCCACCACATCGGCAAAATTTAACTTGCATTTTATATTATTTTTGGGTATAATAATTAAAAACGGTGCGTTTCTTTTTTACTTGCATAAAATATAACACATTTTTATTAAAAACGCAACTAACGGACGGCTAAAATATGAAAAAACTTATTTTAATTGATGGCAACAGTTTAATAAATCGCGCTTTTTACGCAACACCACCTTTATCTAATAAAGACGGTATTCCAACCAACGCTGTTTATGGTTTTATAAATATGTTTCTTAAAATGATTTCAGACGAAAAGCCGGAATATATCGCCGTTGCATTTGACGTTCATCACCCGACCTTTCGTCACGAAATGTTTACTGAATACAAGGGCACGCGTAAGCCTATGCCCGAAGATTTGCGCCCTCAAATCCCACTCTTAAAAGAAACGCTTTCTTCAATGGGGATTTATTGGGTAGAAAAACCAGGTTTTGAAGCAGATGATATTATCGGCACGATTGCAAAGGCGACTTCGGTTAAAACCATAATTATTACGGGGGATAGGGATTCTTTTCAACTTGTTGACGAAGAAACGGAAGTTCATTTTACCCGTCGTGGCATTTCTGACGTCGATATTTTAACCGTTGATAACTTCAAAGAAAAAACTGGCATTTTACCTGAACAAGTAATTGATTTAAAAGCGCTTATGGGGGATGCGTCCGACAATATTCCGGGGGTTGCAGGCGTTGGGGAAAAAACTGCGCTTAACCTTATTTCAACATATCAAAGCATTGAAACTCTTTATGAGTCTATTGAAGAAATTAAAGGAAAGTTAAAAGAAAAATTAATCGACGGAAAAGATAGCGCATTTTTATCAAAGACTTTAGCGACTATAAATATTAAAGTAGATACTGAAGTTGACCTTGAAAAAATGACCTATAAATACCCCTTTAATATTGATGCTAAAAGAAAGTTTTTCGACCTTGGCTTTAATAAACTTTTAGCGCGCGCAAAGTTTGAAGATGATGACAATGGTTCGATTTTACAGCCAACGGTATCGTCAAACTTGACCATAGATAACGAAAAAGCACAAGAAGTTAGTCTAAAAACAGTTGAAAACCTTAATGATATCAATATTGATGCGTTTGACAAAATAGCCGTTAACTTTGATAAAAATTTAAGTATATTTGCTGGGGGCAATACTGAATACCTTGTAAAAATCAAAGAAAATCTTTTAGATGACGGTTTTGAGTTAAAAGAAATTTTACCGTTATTAGAACGCATATTTTCTTCGAATAAAAAATTAATCGTCTTTAACAAAAAAGCGTTAATGCACCAATTAAAAGGGCTTAGCGTAAACTTTACTGCTAATGCAGACGATATCATGATAATGAAATATCTTGCCGATTATTCGGGCAAAGAAGAAACGCTTGACGAAGTTTTATTTGCTTACGGATTTGATAAAAAAACGCCTTGTTTTGCGCTCTATCAAATGGAAAAATCGTTAAGAGAAAAACTTGTTAGCGAAGAAACTTTATCGTTATATCAAGACGTGGAACTTCCTCTTATCGACGTTTTGTTTAGTATGGAAACGGCAGGGTTTAAAGTGGACGAAAAAGCACTTTATACGCTTTCAGACGAATATCGTAAAATGCTAAAACTGCTTGAAAACGATATTCATACCTTGGCTGGAAATAGCGATTTTAACGTAAACTCGCCAAAACAACTTGGCACAGTTTTATTTGACGACTTAAAACTTCCGTACCCAAAGAAAAAGGGCAAAGACGCGTCGTATTCAACTGCGCAAGAAATTTTAGAAGAATTATCGGGCGATTTTCCGATTATCGATAAAATATTAAAATATCGTCAAATACAAAAACTTGTGTCAACGTATATTGAAGGGTTTAAGCCACTTATCGAAAAGGGTACGGGGCTTATTCACACGACTTTTCATCAAACGGTAACGGCAACGGGTAGACTTTCATCGAAAGCGCCAAATCTTCAAAACATACCTATTCGTGATGAAGAAGGCAAAATTATTAGAAAGTTCTTTGTCGCAAGAGATAGCGAGCATATTTTAGTCGGCGCCGACTATTCGCAAATTGAACTTCGACTTTTAGCAAGTTTTTCGGGCTGTCAATCGCTTATTGATGCGTATAAAAATGGTCAAGATATTCATACCGAAACGGCGTCAAGAGTGTTTGGCTTAAAGCCGGAAGAAGTTACTAAAACGCACCGTCGTGATGCAAAAGCCGTTAACTTTGGTATAATTTACGGCATAAGTGATTTTGGACTTTCAAAGAATATCAAGTCAAGCGTTTCAATGGCGCGCGACTATATAAAAAGATATTTTGAAACCTATCCAGAAGTTAAAAACTATATGGACAAAAATATCGAACTTGCAAAAACGCAAGGGTACGTTACCACGGTTTTAAATAGAAGACGCTATTTTAAGGACATCAATTCATCTAATCGTAATTTAAGAGCGTTTGCAGAAAGACAAGCAATGAACATGCCACTTCAAGGTAGTAGCGCAGATATAATTAAAGTGGCAATGGTAAACGTTCATAATCGTTTAAAAAACGAAGGGTTAAAATCTAAACTGATTTTACAAGTTCAC
>JAGCMG010000115.1 GCA_017646555.1 Clostridia bacterium
AGTATGAAACTCATAGTAGGGCTTGGTAATCCCGATAAAAAATACGAAAATACCTTTCACAATTTAGGTTTTTTAACAATCGATAAAATAGCCGAAAACTATTCGGTAAAAGTAGAAAAACAAGCGTGTAAAGCGCTCATTTCGTCATTTAGCGTAGGGACGGAAAAAGTCATTTTAGCAAAGCCACAAACCTATATGAATTTAAGTGGCGAAAGCGTTTTAGACCTTTTAAATTACTATAAAATTTCGCCCGAAGATTTAATGGTTATATACGACGATTACGACTTAAAAAAGGGCGCTGTAAGAATAAGAAAAAGTGGTTCGGCAGGTACGCATAACGGAATGCGTAATATCGTAAATTTAATAAAAACGCAAGAGTTTAAAAGGGTGAGAATAGGCTTTAACCCAGGCAATAAAAACATAGAACTAATAAACTACGTCTTGTCGGGAATAAGCGCAGAAGACAAAAAAGTTTTAACCCCTGCGATAGAAAAATCGGCAAACTCAGCAATCGCTTTTATTGAAGGAAAAGATTTTGATTTTATAATGCGAACCTACAATTATTCAGGTGACGACAATTAAAATTTTTTAATAAAATAAACTATGCAAAACAATGAACAAACGCGAAAACTCAATATAAAAACCGACTATGAAAATTTAGTCGAACCATACCGCCGTGGTGTTCCCACGACGGCTTTCGGCATACCGTTCGCTATGAAAACGCGCCTTTTGGGTGAATTTAGTGGTAAAATTTTGTATGTCGTAAAAGACTTTTTAGAAGGCAAAGAAACGGTAGACGAGTTCGAAGGTTTTTATGGATTTAAGCCGTCTTTTATCACGGAGAGAGAAGAAAATTTATTGACGGTAAAAAGTTCGTCAAAGGAATTATCGCATAAAAGAATACAAGGCGTTATTGAGAGTAAACACTCAAAAGTAACGATAATAACAGCGCCTGCTTTAATCGGGCTATTGCCAAAAGATTTACCGACTTTAACGCTTGAAAAAGGTAAAGAATACGATATCGACCAAATTATAAAAACGCTTTCTTCTTTTGGGTATAAAAGGCTTGCTTTAACGGAAGGTAAAGGTTCTTTTTCCGTGCGTGGTGACGTCGTTGATATTCACCCGATAAATTCTGAAAATCCCGTTAGAATAGACTTTTTTGGTGATGAGATTGAGCGTATTAAAGAGTTTAATCAAGTAGACGGCACGGCAATCAATATTTTAGAAAAAGTAACCGTTTACCCAGCAAGTGAACTTATTTTAACTGGGGAAGAAAAAGAACTAAAACAAGCCGTTTTAGAAGAAATAAAAAACTATAAAGGAAAGGAAAATTTAAGGCATAAAGAACTTTCGGAAGATTTAATAACGGCAATCGAAACAGGGGATGCGTTAAAAGCGCAAAGCGCGTACGCTTTATCAAAAAACTTTGCGCCAGCCCTACTTGCTCTTAACTTTGACGCAGTAATTTTTTCCGAACCACGCATTTTATACGACTTTATAAGCGCGCTAATAAAAGAACATCAAGAAAGATATTCGCTTTTATATAAAGCAGGCGAAACTTTTTCGTTTTTATATAATTCGATACTGACTATAAGCGAACTTTTATCGCAAATAGAAAACTGTAAAAGGTATTCCTTCCAAGCCTTAACGGCAGATATAAAATTATATAATCCACTTTGTATAATAAACGCTAACGCATCTAATTGCCCAAAGTATCAAGGTAAACTTGACGCGCTTGTGGACGACCTAAAAAACTGGACGAAAAACGGTTATAAAGTAACGCTTCACGCCGGAGATAACGAGCGCGCTGAAAAACTTTCAAACACGCTGTTAGATTGTTACGTTCCACTTGAAAACGATAAAATAATCGTAACGGCAAAATACTTGCCAACAGGTTATATTTACCACGATAAAAAGGAAGTGGTAATCGGCTCGGCTGATTTATTCTTAAAGCGTAAAAAAGTGCTTGCATCAAGAAAAACCAAAGCCTTTTTTTCAGCGCCTGAGGCTGGCGATTACGCCGTTCACGAAACGCACGGTATAGGTAAAGTAATCGGCAGTAAAAAGTTAACGACGGGGTACGCTACCAAGGATTATATAGCAGTGGCGTACGCTGGTGGCGATATTTTATACGTTCCAGCCGAACAAATCGACGTTTTAAGTAAGTACGTCGGTGGCGAAAAAGAACCCAAATTATCTAAAATCGGTGGTAAGGATTTTGATAGAGTAAAATCGCGCGTAAAAGAAAGCCTTAAAAAACTTTCGTTTGACCTTAAAAAACTATACGAAGAAAGAAAGGCAAAGCGTGGTTTTAAGTATGAAGAAGACGACGAACTTCGCCGTATTTTTGGCGACGCTTGTGGGTTTGAAGAAACGCCCGACCAAATAACTGCAGACGAAGAAATAGCAAACGATATGTGTTCAAACAAAGTAATGGATAGGCTCGTTTGTGGGGACGTTGGTTACGGCAAAACCGAAGTTGCTTTTCGCGCAATTTTTAGGGCGATAGCAAACAACAAACAATGTGCCTTACTTGCGCCCACCACCATTTTAGTTGAACAGCATTACGATAACGCCGTTAAAAGATTTAAGGACTTCGGCGTAAAAATAGAAAGCCTTGATAGGTTCAAGACCAAAAAACAACAAACGGAAATACTTGAAAGATTAAATAAAGGCGATATAGATTTAGTAATAGGCACGCATAGGCTTTTATCTAAAGACGTGTCTTTTAAGGATTTAGGGCTTTTAGTTCTTGACGAAGAACAACGCTTTGGCGTAGAACACAAAGAAAAAATCAAAACGCTAAAATCTAATATAGACGCGTTAACCTTAACGGCAACGCCTATTCCGCGTACTTTGCATATGTCGCTTTCGGGGATACGCGATATCAGCACTTTAAACACCCCACCAAAAAGCCGTTTACCAGTTCAAACTTACGTCGTAGAACTAACTGACGCGCTTTTAACCGACGCTATTTTGCGTGAAACGGGGCGTGGTGGGCAAGTTTTCGTCTTGTATAATAGAGTTGAAACGATAGAAAACTTCACTAAAAAACTCAACGAACTCGTTCCTAACGTAAAAATCAAGTACGCGCACGGTCAAATGGACGAACGCACGCTTGAAAAAACTTTCAAAGAGTTTTATGAAAACAAATTTGAAGTGTTAGTTGCAACGACCATTATAGAAAACGGCTTAGATTTGCCGAACGCAAATACTTTAATCGTAACCGACGCCGACAAGTTAGGACTATCAACGTTGTATCAACTTCGTGGTAGAGTTGGTAGAAGTAACCGTTTAGCCCACGCGTATTTTACTTTTAGGCAAGAAAAAGTTTTAACGGAAGTAGCGTATAAGCGCCTTTCTGCAATAATGGAATTTACCGAAATGGGCAGTGGCTTTAAAATCGCTATGCGTGACCTTGAAATTCGTGGGGCAGGCAACGTTTTAGGCGTTGAGCAACACGGGCATATGGACAAAATCGGTTACGAACTTTATAGTAAACTTTTAAAAGCCGAAATGGACGGCGAAGAAGAAACTTATCTTGAAATCGACGCAAGGGTATCAGCGTTTATTCCGTACGATTATATCGAAAGCGAAAGTGGTCGTATGGACGCATACAAAGAGATAGCCGAAATAGAAAACGAACAAGAAAGCGCCGAACTTTTAGAAAGATTACAAGACGCATACGGGCCAGTTCCTAAAGAAACTGTAAATTTAATCAAGATAGCCATCATAAAGCGCGCGCTAATAAAAATCGGGGCAGACGCATTTGTAATCGACGCTAAAGAAGTGGTAATAGGTTTTAAAAACCTATCTGCAATCAACGACGAAAAATTAGTTATCGCCGTATCAAAAACGGCAGGGTTTAGTTTTTCAGTTTCGGCAGGGGTTAGAATTAAGTTTGCAAGAAACGGTTTAAGCGACGGCGACACCCTTGATAAATTGCTTGAATTTCTTTCAAAAACCCAAGCGTAAATAAAAAAGTAAACAATATTTAATGATAAAAACAAAAAAAACGCTGTAAACTATTGCAATTTTAAAATAAATATATTATAATCGTAAGGTATAAATTTAAATTAAAGTGGGAGTGTATACTTTACACCCACGTAAAGATTTTCTATGGAGTGTTTTATGAAAAAGAAGTTTTATAAATTTCTCGCAGTAATATTGACCGTAATATTAGCGCTCGGTTCAACTGCGTGTGACCTTATTTCGGTAGATACCGATAGGGCAAAAGAACAAACGGTAGTAACCGTACAAGCGTTTAGCGACGCACCGGTGGAAAAAATTACCAACGCCCAACTTTTAAGACTTTACAATAGTTACGGTGCACAATATGTATACCAAGGCTATACTGAAGAAGAAGCGCTTACTGAAATTATGAATTCTCTTATCAAAGATAAGATTATGGTTCAATACGCTATCGAATACTTCTTCAATTTAGGTTTAGAATATGACGGCCTTAACGAAAACTACGAAGAATATACTAAGTGGGACGTTAAGCGTTATCTTACGGACAAAGAAATTGCAACGGCAGAATACAACGTTAAAAAGAACGTAAACGATTCTATTGAGTCTTATATGGAACAAGACGAAGAAGAAGAAAAGGAAAATTACGCTCCAACCGTTAGAACCGTTCCAACCGACGCAACTAATTATGAAAGAGAACTTTCCGTTACGGAAATGACGGAATACCAAATCGATACCGGTGTTGCTGGTAACGGTGGCGTAGATTGCTCAACTGAAAGAAGAACTGCTTACTATAAACTTTTAAAGACTATGGAAAGCAACGGCGTTGTTGAAAAAACTTTCGACTGGACGACTGGTAAAATCGACGATACTGAATACTATAAAGAAAGTTTAAGAGAACAACTTCAAAACACTCTTTTACAAAAATACGATTTATATCTTGCATACGACGCAGTTAAAAATATTGATATCGACCAACTTAACGCGAGATATAAAGAAATTTACGAATCTCAAGTAAATACTTACACTTCTTACGAATCGTTTAACAGCGCACTTTCTGACGCAACTAAAAAAGACGCAGTTATTTACAATCCATACTCAAACAAGTTTGGTTACGTATATAATCTCTTATTAGGTATTAACGACGTGCAAGGTGTAGAACTTGAAGAAATTAAGACGAAGTACACTAATAACGAAATCGATAAAAATGAATACTACGCTCAAAGAAGTGAAATCTTTAAAGATATCACCGTAAAAGATTTAAGAGATACTTGGATTGAATCTAATTACGACTTTGACTTAAACAATAAAGTATTCCTTAACGATTTTACCTTTGCAAGCGCAAGTTCATTAAAATTCCAAGGTGACGTAGTTTGGTCTAACCAAGGCGACTATCAAGTTGAATACGTAACTGAAGAAAAGGGTACTTACACAAGATATTACACTTTAGACGGTACTGAAAAAGTTTACGACGACGAATACGAACCTGAATTTAAGGCACTTTCAAAAACCTTAACTTATAGCGAAGTTATGGAACTCGTTGATGACTACGTATATGGTGGCAAAGGTACGCTCACTCTTAACTACGACGCAACAAGACCTTATTTAGAAAGAAAATTAGTTGCAACTAAAAACGACGTAAACGCTGATTATGATGCAAGAATTAACGAATTGATTTTCGCGTTCTCATCAGATAGTGGCTCACTCAACACCTATAAAGGTTACGTAGTTGCTGAAAATTACGAAATCAACTACCAAGAAACCTACGTTGAAGAATTTGCTGAAGCGGGTAGACAACTTTTAGAATTAGCAAAGAACGGTAATAACGCAAGTTATATCGTAGTAGAAACCGATTACGGTTATCACGTTATGTTCTGGTCAGAACTTATGGACGGCTCGTTAAACAATTGCCTTACTTTAAGTGACTACTTATCAGCAATTGATGAAACCGTAACCTTAAACGATATCAAAGACGCTATCAAAAAAGGCGAAACTGATGATTATAAAGATTCATATCTTTACAACTTATTCCAATCAGTTGCATCAACAAAGTCTGATAACTACGTAAACGATACTAAAACGATTGCTTACGAAAGCACCAGAAACAACACTTCAAAAGTAGTAGTAAAAACTGATTTAATCAACAACTTATTCGGTTTAGAAATTTAATACGGACGGGCAAAGCGTAAGTTTTGCCCGTTAATTTTTAGAAAAGCAATTAAAATGATACTATATTTCGATACGGAAACCACGGGTTTAAGACCGGGTAAAATTTGTCAACTTTCATATATAATGGATTATGGCGCAGGCAAAATAGAAAGTAAAAATTTCTTTTTTACCGTCGATTACATAGAGCCGTCGGCAATCGCCGTGCACGGCTTTACCGTACCAATTTTAAAGCGTCTATCGGGTGGTAAAACTTTTAGCGACTATGCCGAAGAAATCGCAAACGACTTTAAGTCGGCAAGCATAATAATCGCGCACAATATCAGTTTTGACCTTTCTTTTTTAAGAAAAGAGTTTGAAGAAATAGGCGCGTTCTTTTGTTATAAAAACGAATGCTGTTCAATGAAAACGGCAGTACCTGTAACAAAAATTTTACGCTCAAACGGCAAAGGCTATAAATACCCTAAACTAATCGAATTATGTGAGTTTTTAGATATTACCGAAATAGATATCGTCGGTAAAGAAAAACTACTTTTTGGCGCGTTTTCGCATAGCCATGACGCGCGTTTTGATACCACGGCACTATATTTATGCGTAGATTTACTAATGAATACAAGCAAAGATTTTGCCTTTTTAAAGGAGTTTAATTAAAAATGGAAGTAAGCGTTTTAAATGTGTTTTTAAGCGTATTCGCGCTCACGCTTTTAGCCGTACCAGGCTTTATAGTGGGAAAGTGTAAAATCTTAAAAGAAGGCGCAACGAAAATTTTAACTGACGTTTTGTTATACATAGGTCAACCACTTTTAACTTTTATGAGTTTTCAAAAAGCAGAGTATAGCACGGCAGTAGTAAAAAACCTATTAGTAGTAGCAGGTGTGGCAATTTTAGTACATATAATAATGTTACTAATAATGTTCGGCTTGTTTTTCAAAAAAGGCACGAATGACGAAAAATTTAGAATTTTAAGTTTTGCAAGCGTGTTCGGCAACTGTGGATTTATGGGGTTACCGTTTTTGCAAATGCTATTCGGTCAAAACTCGCCCGAAGCGCTTATGTACGGCGCAGTAGTTATATCGGTGTTTAACGCGTTTAGTTGGACGGTAGGGATATTCTTTATATCGCGCGATAAAAAGTTCGTAAGCGTAAAAAAAGCGTTTTTCAATCCCCCGTTTATAGCGCTCGTTATATCGTTGCCGTTGTTTTTAATCTTGAAAAAACCAATCAATTTAATCGGTGTGGAAGGCACTTTTATAAGACAACTGTTTGAAAAAGTATATTTAAGTGGTAATTATTTAGGTGAACTCGTAACCCCACTTTCTATGATAATTTTAGGTTTACGGCTATCTGAAATGAAGTTTAAAACGGTATTTTTAAAGTACACTTCGTATATTTCTTCGGCGTTCAAGTTAATTTTAATGCCAACGATAGCATTTATACTTTGTACTATTTTCAATTTACCGGAACTATTAAAATGGGCAATCGTGTTTGAATTTTCAATGCCGACGGCGGTGCAAACACTGCTATTTACCGAAAAGTACGGAAACGACCCGCATAGCGCAGGTTCAGCAGTATTACTTGCAACAATCTTGTCAATACTAACTATACCGTTTACCTTTTTAATATTTAATTTGTTTTAAATGAAAATAATTGACAATTTATTTAATTAGTGTTAAAATAACAAAAAATTTATGGAGGAAGATTATGAAAAAGACTATCTGTGGCAAGATTTACGATACTGAAACTGCAACTTTCATTAAAAAAGACACTTTTGGCGTATACGGCGACCCAACCGGTTATGAAGAAGTGCTTTTCAAGACACCTGAAGGCTTATACTTTTTATACACCAACGGTGGTTCGGCATCAAAATATACTAAAGAAGATATTAAGAGAATGTCAAAAGCCAATGCAGAAAAATTTTAATTAAAAAAGTAACGCTCCGCTAAATGCGGAGCATTATTTTTAAGGTAAGATTATGAAAATAAAAAATATAATGTTTGTTTGTCACGGTAACATATGCCGTTCGCCAATGGCAGAATTTATCTTAAAAGATAAACTTGAAAAATTAGGAGTATTAGATAAATTTACAATCAAGTCAAGCGCAACGAGTAACGAAGAAATTTACTCAGGCATAGGCAATCCCGTCTATCCACCGGCAAGGGCAGAACTATTAAAACACGGCATAACCTGTAACGATAAACGCGCCGAACAACTAAAAAAATCCGACTATGAAAAATACGATATTTTTATATGTATGGATGCTTACAACGTAAAAAATGCTATAAGAATTTTCGGGCACGATAACGATAATAAAATAGTAAAAATGCTATCTTTTAAAAATTCTGATGCCGACGTAAGCGACCCGTGGTACACCGGAGATTTTTCCAAAACCTATTTTGATATAGATACTTCGTGTGATTTATTAGTAAAAATATTGTTATCAAATTAACAAGTGGCGCACTTTTACGCACAACGGTATTGCGAAATGCGACCAAAACCGAAAAATATAAAAAAATAAGAAATGGTTAAAAAACTTGTAATTTTGTCAAAAATTTGATAAAATAAAAGAAAAAACGGAGAAGTTATGAAAAAGAAAGTAATAGCACTCGTTTCAATAGCACTCGCGCTAATTTTAACGATAGTGTTAATAATTACGATAGTCATCGTTCCGTCGTGTCAAATAGAAACGACGATAGAAAAGATAGAAATTTCGGGTAAAAGAACTTCGTCGGTGGAACTTAAAAAGTATTTTGCAGGGCTTGACGATAGAGAAGAAAACGAACTTTTATCTACTAAATGGTATAAAGCGAGTGTAATCGTAAAAAGAACGGAAAAGATAAAAGAAAATGAAAATGCGCCCTTGCAACAAGTTTTAAGTGAAGTTTATAACGCAAGTGGTAAAATATACTATTCGCCGTTTTCGTATGAAACAAAGTACGAATTCGATACTAAAATGCAATCGACCACAGTTGAAAACGGCAAAACAATAAACGCTGAAGAAGACGGTGAGTTCACTTATTTTAGGGGCTCGTATTATTATCAAGCCGATAGGGAAGAAACGGTAGACGGCAAAAAGAAAGAAAGTGAAATAAAGAGTGGTGTTAAACTTTCGATTTTAACTGAATTCTTAGAAGAAAAAGATATTTTAGAAATAATCGAAAAGCAATCCTATGAATTTACTTTAGGACTTTTAACTGACGCAACGCTTTATAAAATAAACAAGGGGTTTATCGCAACCTATAGTCAAGAAGATAAGTTAAAAGTTACGATTTCGTGCACTTTTAAGAGTGGTAGTATGCAAATTTCCGAGTGTTCAATTTACGTTTGGCAAAGGGACTACGGCTCAAATTACGAAGATATACGCGAATATAGAATAGATATTAGCGGGGCATTATTCGGTAGAAGTATATCACTTCCAGACGAATTTTGGCTTTTTACAAAGTAAGGGGGCGCAAATATGAAATTTACAAGTAAATTACTTTGCGTTATCTTGTCGGCAATAATTTTAATAACTTTAGCAGGCTGTAACGCTTGTGGTGCAAACGGTATTCAAACTGATAAAATAGCAACGGTGCAAGAACACGCAAAATTCCGTGATTCAAAAGACTGGGCTATTCAAGGTGGTACTTTTAGCGTAGACCTCGATTTAGAGTACGAAAGTATTTTCGCTGAAACAAAATATGACGACGACGGCGCATACTACGTAGTAACGGAAACGGAAATCAGCGCGGAAGGGTTTATTAACTTTGATAAGAAATTCTTATTAAGCGCAACGGCTGACGTTACCGTTGAAAAAACTTATACGACCATTAAAAACGGCAAAGAAACAAAAAAGACCGTTAAACAAGTTATGGAAGGCGTTGGCGTTTTAGACGACTATGCTGAATTGTGGTATATAGAAGATACGACAACCACTAAAGAAAACGGCAATAAATCAACTACGAACAAAAAGTATAAAGATATGGATTTTTATACGCGTGAGCTTAACGTATTAACTTTCCCAGTTGCGTGCAACGATTTATTAGAGATAATCTTAAAAGTTTTTGAAGAATATCCAACTTCAAGTGGTAGTTACTTTTTCATTGATGGTGACGACTGTATGTTATTAAATCAAAGCCGTACAAAAATGGAAAAGACCGCGTTTATGTATAACGGCTCAAAAATTGATAGAGTTCATATCGTAAAGGAAGACGCAAATTCAAGTTACGATTACAAAATTTTATTCCGTGATAAAAAGAATATTTCCGTTCCAAGCGACGCTAATACTTACGAAGAATATTTTAGTTAAAGTACAATTTAACGCATAACGGTAGTGTGAAACCTTACCAAATCAACAAAAAACGCCTTAAAAAATAGGCGTTTTTTATTTTGCCTAAAATAGAAAAAGTCTTGAAATAGGACAATTATTGTGTTATAATTCAAATAAAAAAACGGAGCAAAAAATGCAATCAGTTCTTTGTTACGGCGCTATTCCCGACGGGAAGACCGACTGTTTAGTGGCTATACAAAACGCACTTAAAAAAGAAAAAGAAATATATTTTCCTTCTGGAGTATATTTAATTACGGGCGAAATTTTAATTCCGTCGAATAGAAAAATCGTGTTAGAAAGTGACGCTGAAATTTATTGTGCAGATAATTGTTTTAACAAGTCTGGCGTTCGCGCTATGATAACCAACGACGATTATATAAACGGCAACGAAAACATTTATATCGAAGGTGGTAAGTTTAACGGCAACAATAAAAACAACCGTAGGGAAGATTGGGCAAAAGGTCCAAACCAAGGTTTAATGTTTTCATTTTATAACGTGAAAAATTTAACCGTTAAAAATGCAAACTTATATAATCCTGAATCGTACCATATTAGGCTTGGTAAAACGACGGACTTTTTAATAGAAAATATCAATATCACGACGGATTTTTTAACGCCTTGTCAAGACGGTGTACACGTTGGTGGTTATTCTCACCGTGGCGTAATAAAAAATATAACGGCAGTGGACGGTGCAACCAACGACGATTTAATTGCTTTTAACGCTGACGACGCTAACTGGTATTGTCAAAACTGGGGTATGGAAGACGGCTCGATTACCGACATGGTGGTTGACGGTGTTTACGCAAAAAACTGCTGGACGGGGTGTCGCATTTTATCGGTTAAGAGTTTAGTCAAGAATATTTTAGTTAAAAATATGGAAGTCGGCGTAAGAGAAATGGGTATAAATTTTGACGCGACTAGATATTGCGCCGATAAGATTTTCGACGAAAAAGATTATCCAAACGGCGTCGGCAATTTAGATAACGTCGTGTTTGAAAATATAAAAATGTGGCGAACGCGTGAATTAGAGCGCACGATTTTACTTTTAGAAAGCAACGGCAATTACGAGATAAAAAACTTTAAAAGAAAAAGAGAATTAGAGCCACAAACAACTTCAAAAACGGCGAAGACGGCATATCTATACGGCTCAAAACTAACTATCAACAAAAAAGAAATCGCGCTTAACGGCGAAGAAACTTTTTATGACGGCGACAGTTACGATATAAAAGTGGAAAAAATTTAATAAAATTTTTAAAATAGAAAAACAGCCTTAAAAATCACGAAAAGGCTGTTTTTTTGCATAATTTAAACGGATAGCGCTAAAATTGAGTAAAATTAAAGAGTTTATCTTTGATAAAACCTAAAAAAATCCGTTCATAAACCTATTGACAAACGCTATTTAAAGTTCTATAATATAAATGTTATTTTATATTATATACGCTCACGCGCGTACGGAAAGGAAATCGTGACAAAAATTATGTACAAAATTAGTGATTTATTTGATTTAACGCATACCTTAGCAAAAGAATATTTAGAAAAGTTCAAATATCCTTTTGAGGCATTATCTGGCATAAAAAATTTCATATTAGAACTTGGCGCAACGCTTGATAAAACTGAGTATGAAGAAGTATCGCCGTCGATTTGGGTACATAAAAGCGCGAGCGTAGCACGAACGGCATATGTAGGCGCGCCGTGTATAATCGGCAAGAATACCGAAGTTAGACATTGTGCGTTTATTAGGGGTTCAGCGTTAGTTGGTGAAAATTGTGTTGTCGGCAATTCCGTTGAACTTAAAAACGTAATTTTATTCGATAACGTGCAGGTTCCACATTACAACTACGTGGGCGATAGCATTTTAGGCTATAAATCACATATGGGTGCAGGGTCGATAACTTCAAACGTAAAGTCTGATAAATCGCTTGTCGTCATAAAAAACGGTGATGAGAAAATGGAAACGGGCTTAAAAAAGACGGGTGCGTTTTTAGGCGATTTTGTTGAAGTTGGTTGCAATAGTGTTCTTAATCCGGGTACGGTTATCGGGCGCAACTCAAATATATATCCGTTATCGTCGGTACGTGGTGTGGTTGAAGAAAATTCAATCTACAAAACGGGTGGCGTAACGGTCAAAAAAAATTAAAAGGCAAATCATAAAAAGGTAACAAAATGGGTAGATATTTCGGCACGGACGGCTTTAGGGGTAACGCTAACGAAAACTTGACGGCTGACCACGCATATAAAACGGGTAGGTTTTTAGGTTGGTACTATGGCGAACTTAAAAGAAAAGTAGGAAAACAAGAAAACGCAAGGGTGGTAATCGGTAAAGATACCCGTCGTTCAAGTTATATGTTTGAATACGCATTATGCGCAGGATTAACAGCCTCAGGTGCGGACGCGTGCATTATGCACGTTACACCTACGCCATCGGTTGCGTACATAGCGCGCGTGGACGGTTTCGATTGTGGAATAATGATTTCAGCAAGCCATAACCCTTATCACGATAACGGCATAAAGTTAATAAACGGTAACGGCGAAAAAATGGATGAAGAAACCATTTCGCTTTTAGAAGATTATTTAGACGGCAACTTAACGCTTTTTGGTCAAAAGATAACTGAAGTTCCTTTTGCCGTTGGCGATAAAATCGGTTGTACAGTCGATTACGTGGCTGGGCGTAACCGTTATATCGGTTATTTAATATCGCTCGGCATGTATTCGTTTAGAGGTAAAAAGGTCGGGCTTGACTGTGCTAACGGTAGTGCAAGGCACGTAGCCAAAGCAGTTTTCGACGCATTGGGCGCAACGACTTTCGTAATCAACGACGAACCTAACGGCGTTAATATCAATAAAGACGCAGGCTCAACTCACATTGAGGGATTGCAAAAATTCGTTGTAGAAAAAGGGCTTGACGTAGGTTTTGCTTTCGACGGCGACGCAGATAGATGTCTTTGCGTTGACGAAAAGGGCAATTTAATAAACGGCGACCAAATAATGTATCTTTACGCAAGGTATATGAAAGAGCGTGGCAAACTCTTAAACAACACCGTCGTTACGACGATAATGTCGAACTTCGGTTTATACAAAGCGCTTGACGAACTTAATATCGACTACGCAAAAACCAAAGTCGGCGATAAATACGTTTACGAATATATGCAAAAGAACGCTTGCCGTATCGGTGGCGAACAATCGGGGCATATAATCTTTTCTAAATACGCGTCAACTGGCGACGGTATACTAACGAGCATAAAGGTTATGGAAGTTATGCTTGCTAAAAAACTTCCTTTATCGGAACTTGTTAAAGATTGCGTAATGTATCCACAAACACTGGTTAACGTAAGGGTAAAAGATAAGCAAACGGCAAAGGACGATAAACTTGTTCAACAAGCCGTTAAAAAGGTGGAAGAAGAACTTGGAACGAGTGGTAGAATATTAGTTCGCGAATCGGGAACTGAACCCGTTATTAGAGTAATGGTTGAAGCCGAAGATAAAAACACTTGCGATACGATGGTTGACCGTGTGGTAGAAGTTATAAAAAAACAAGGTCACCAAGCGTAAAAAATAAAACAAACGGACACTAAGGACGATGAAAAATAAAACTGTGAATTTAAGAAACAGAATACTATGGATGGCAGTTGATACGCTAATAATTTTAATAGCCGCGTTATGTACGGGGCTTTGCACTATGTGGGATAGAAGCGTATCCGTGCCGGATTTAATTTACTGGACGTCAGGCAATATTATAATCACACTTTTAATGTTTACGGTATTCGGGTTATATTCGGTGCTTTTTAAATCTTTTGGTATGATAGAGATTTTAAAAACCGTTGTGGCTATTGCTTGCGTAGGCGTTTACAATATCGTGATGTACTTCATTTTAAGAAGTGACGCAATGCCTGAACTTTATCATATACCACATGGCGCAACTTTCGTGTTTATGTTGTTTTTGTGTTTTTTCACGGTGTTTGCGCGTGGCATTAAAAGGCTTGTTACTTTTGCCGAACACTATCTTAAAAACGAAACTATAAAAACTCGCGTTATCGTAATCGGCGCTGGGGACGCAGGTACTTCGCTTATTAAAGAAATGCTTGCATCCGATAAAATTTCATATCGTCCCGTATGTATCTTAGACGATAACGAAGATAAAACGGGCAAAAGTATAAGTAGCGTAAAAATCGTCGGCACGACCGACGAAGTTAAAAAGTTCGTTACAAAATATAACGCTGATGAAATTTTTATAGCAATTCCGTCGGCAACGAATAAGCGCAAATCGGAAATCGTTAACAAATGTAAAGATTGTGGCGTTCCCGTAAAAATCTTACCGGGGATTTACCAACTTGCAAGTGGGGAAGTTACCGTTGCAAAACTTCGTAAGGTAGACGTTCAAGACCTTTTAGGTAGAGAACAAGTTAAAATCAATTTAGAAGAAGTTATCGGCTACATTGAAAACAAAGTAGTATTCGTATCGGGTGGTGGCGGCTCAATCGGTAGTGAACTTTGCCGTCAAATCGCGCATAAAAATCCTAAGCAACTTATCATTTTCGATATCTACGAAAACAACGCTTACGAAATAGAACAAGAACTTAAAAGAAAATATCCTAACTTAAATCTTTTAGCACTTATCGGCAGTATAAGAGATAAGAAAAAGGTTGAAGACGTGTTCGATAAATACCGTCCACAAATCGTATTCCACGCGGCGGCGCATAAACACGTTCCACTTATGGAAACAAGCCCGAACGAAGCCGTTAAAAACAACGTTTTCGGCACGCTCAATTTAGCAAAGATGGCGGACAAGTATAAGGTAGAAACTTTCGTTCAAATTTCTACCGATAAAGCAGTTAACCCAACCAACATTATGGGCGCGACCAAGCGTATTTGTGAAATGATTATTCAAACGGTTGGCAAGAACAGTAAAAACACTAAGTTCGTTGCCGTTCGTTTCGGTAACGTTTTAGGGTCTAACGGTTCGGTAATTCCGTTATTTAAAAAGCAAATTGCAGAAGGTGGTCCAGTTACCGTTACGCATAAAGATATCATTAGATACTTTATGACTATTCCTGAAGCCGTTTCGCTCGTTCTTCAAGCAGGCGCTTACGCAAAAGGTGGGGAAATTTTCGTGCTTGATATGGGTGACCCCGTTAAAATTTACGATTTAGCGTACAACCTTATTAAACTTTCCGGGTATCAACCAAACGTTGATATTGATATAGTTTGCACGGGGCTTAGACCTGGTGAAAAACTTTACGAAGAACGCCTTATGGAAGAAGAAGGGTTAAAAACCACGCCGAACGGTCAAATCAGTATCGCTAAACCTATAAGTTTAGACGAAGAAAAGTTCTTCGACACGCTTGACAAGTTATATGAAAAGGCGTATTTGGAAACGGATGAAATGAAACAACTCGTTAAAGAACTTGTCCCAACCTACACTATTGATAACCGTAAAGATAAGTAAGTAAAATTATAGTGGACTATTCTTTTTAATCAAGCAAAACAAAAGTAGTCCTATATTTGCACCGAAAATCGTTCCTAAAAGCACGCCAAGCCAAAACATTATGCACCCCCAAGTAGTAAATAATTATAGGCTTTAAATGCAAAAAATATACTTAAATTTTGGAGTTTATATGAATAATAAACGCATAAGTCTTTCAACCCCTACTATGCACGGCGAAGAAATGACTTTCGTTCAAGAAGCATTTGATAAAAACTGGATAGCGCCGTTAGGTTTTAACGTCGATAATTTTGAAGAAGAGGCAAGCAGTTATTTAAGCCAAGGCTTAACTGAAAAATACCACACGCTTGCTTTATCGTCGGGTACGGCGTCGCTTCATTTAGCGTATAAACTTGCAGGCGTAAAGCGTGGCGATATCGTTTTATGTACCGATATGACTTTTGCAGCGACTGTAAATCCTATTTCGTACGAAGGTGGCGTTCAAGTGTTTATCGACTCTGAAACTGATACTTGGAATATGTCGCCCGAAGCGCTTGAAACGGCTTTTAAAAAATATCCACAAGCAAAGGTCGTTGCGCTTGCGCACCTTTACGGCACGCCGTCTAAAATGGACGAAATTTTATTCTTATGCAAAAAGTACGGCGCAACTTTAGTTGAAGACGCTGCCGAAAGTTTTTCGGCTACTTATAAAGGTAGACAAACCGGCACTTTTGGTAAATACAACGCCATTAGTTTTAACGGAAATAAGATAATAACGACTTCGGGTGGTGGTATGTTGATTACCCCCGATAAAAAGGCAAGAGATAAAGCGTTCTTTTGGTCAACGCAATCGCGTGAAAACGCATTGTGGTATCAGCACGAAGAAATAGGTTACAACTACCGTATGAGCAACGTGGTTGCAGGGATTGGTCGTGGTCAACTAATTCATCTTGACGAGCACCGTGATAAAAAGGAAAAAATTTACCAAATTTATAAAGACGGGTTTAAAAATCTTCCTATAAAAATGAACCCGTATTTAGATTACACCAAGCCTAACTTTTGGCTTTCTTGTATGACGGTGGAAGATAAGAAAGTTTCGCCTATGAAGATTTTAGAAAAATTAAACGCTGATAATATTGAAACGCGTCCTATTTGGAAACCTATGCATATGCAACCGGTATTTAAAGCGCACGACTTTATTAGCGTTACCGATAAACCCGTTACCGAAGATATTTTCGCAAGGGGATTATGCTTACCGTCTGATATAAAGATGACGGAAGATGAACAACTTTTCGTTATAGATAAAATTAAGGCTTGTTTTTAATTATGGAATTTTTAGATAAAGTATTTTCAACTTGGTACGGCACTGTAATTTTTATACTTGTCGCCGTCGCTATTTTAGTTTTAATATCGGCAATTTTCTATCGCGCGTTTTTTAAGCGTTTTTACGATATGCTTTTAAGTGGTGTCGCTATTTTAGTTCTTTCGCCTATACTTTTAATTTTAATCATTTTAGGCGCAATCAAAATGAAAGGCAATCCGTTTTTTACACAAGCGCGCCCTGGTAAAATAAACAAAAAAACAGGCGAAGAAAAGATATTTAAGTTAATTAAATTCCGTACAATGACTTGCGAAAAGGACGAAAACGGCGAACTTTTACCCGACGAAAAACGCCTTAATAAGTACGGTAAACTTTTAAGAAGTACTTCTTTAGACGAACTTCCTGAACTGTTTAATATTTTTATCGGCGATATGAGTATCGTAGGGCCAAGACCGTTACTCGTTCAATATTTACCACTTTATAGTAAAGAGCAAAGAAAACGCCATACCGTTAGACCAGGGCTTACGGGCTTAGCGCAAGTTAACGGTAGAAACGCTATTTCGTGGCAAAAAAAGTTTGAGTACGATATAGAATATATAAATAAAATTACGCTTTTTGGCGATATTAAAATTATTTTTCAAACGGTGCTTAAAGTATTTAAGCGTAGTGGAATTAGTTCTAATACTTCTGCCACGATGGAGTTTTTTACGGGGAACGAATAATGAAGATTTTAATTACCTGCGTTGGTCGTCGCGTTGAACTCGTTCAAGAGTTTTATCGCGCGTCGAAAGAACTTAATATTGAATTAAAAATTTACGGAACTGATGCCGATTTGACTGCACCCGCGCTTTCTTTTTGTGACGAAAAAGTTTTAGCGCCTAAAATTAGGTCGGATGAGTATATTCCGTTTTTACTCGATTTTTGTAAAACTGAAAAAATTGACGGCGTTATTCCAACCATTGACACAGATTTACTTATTTTAGCCGAAAATAAAAGTCAGTTTGAACAATTAGGAACTAAGGTGTTCGTCGCTGGCATTAGTGAAATTGCCGTTTGCCGTGATAAAAGAAAAACTGCAGACTATTTTAAGAATTTAGGCTTGTCTTCGCCGTTTGCCGTTGACGATATTTTAAAGTACGACGGTGGGTTCCCTGCATTTATTAAACCTAAAGACGGTAGTTCAAGCATTAACGCGTTTAAGGTAGATACTTTTGAACAACTTAAAACTTATTCCGATAGAATCGACGGATATATCGTTCAACCGTTCGTTTCGGGCACGGAATATACCGTAGATATTTTTTGCGATTATTTAGGTAATCCGATTTTTATAACCCCTCGCGTTAGATTAGCCGTTAGAGCAGGGGAAGTTCTTAAAACTCAAATTAAAAACGATAAGAGCATAGTGGACGAAATGCTTACTTTAATTAAAGCCTTTAAGCCGTCTGGACCTATGACCGTTCAACTTATTAAAGACGATAAAACGGGGGTTAACCATTATATCGAAATTAACCCAAGATTTGGTGGTGGCGCGCCACTTTCAATTAAGGCAGGGGCTGATTCAGTTAAAGCGTTACTTAAAGTGTTAAACGGCGAAAAAGTATCTTATGAGCCTTTTATAGCAGAAGATGGCGCAATCTTTTGTAGGTTCGACCAAAGCGTGAGAGTAAAATGATAAAAATTGATAGCATATTAAAAGTTCCCGATTATTTAGACGGAATTAAAGCCGTTATATTTGATTTGGACGACACGCTTTTTTTAGAAAAACAGTATGTTAAAAGCGGGTATTTAGCCGTTGAAAAAGCGTTTTCAAAAATCGATAATATGGCTGAAAAATTGTGGTCGGCTTTTAACGAAAAGAAAAAAGCGTTCGACACCGTTTTAGAGGCTGAGGGGCTTTTAACGGATGAAAATTTAGAGTTTTGCGTTAATACTTATAGAAATCATACGCCGAACATTTCTCTTTTGGACGGCGTTTTAGAGATGCTAAACTCATTAAAAGAAAAAGGCTTTTTACTTGCTCTTATTACAGACGGTAGAGTGGAAGGGCAACGCGCTAAAATTAAAGCGCTTGATATTGAAAAGTTTTTCTCAAGCATTATCGTTACCGACGAACTCGGTGGGGAAAAGTTTAGAAAACCTAACGAAACGGCGTTTAAATTAACGCTTGAAAATTTAGGGGTTTTACCTACTCAAGCAGTTTATATCGGTGATAACTTAAATAAAGATTTTATAGCGCCAGATAAACTTGGGATGAAAAGTATTTATTTTGCTAATAAAGACGGCGTTTATTATAAAGGGGAAGAAGTGGAAGATTTATACGGCACAAAAGAAATTCAAGAAAAACTTTTACCTATGCTTAAAGATTTTCATAATTTTTGCGCTAAAAACGAAATTAATTACACTTTATCGGACGGCACGCTTTTAGGCGCTATTAGGCATAACGGATTTATTCCTTGGGATGACGATATCGATATTTTAATGGATAGAACAAACTACGAAAAGTTTTTAGCCGTTAAAGATAACTTGTTAGGGTATTCCGTTGAAAAAGAACTTTGGGTGCATCGCGTTAAAAAACTTGACGATAACTTAAATGCAACCATTGATATTTTCGTTGCTGATGCCGTGCCTAAAAATAAGTTTTTAAGAAAGTATAAACTTTTTAATATTATACTTTTACAAGGTATGATAAAAGATAAGCCGAACTATAAAAAATATTCGTTTATCTATAAAGTTTGCGCGTTCGGTGCAAGAATTTTAAGGGTATTTACCACGAAAAATTACAAACTTAAACGGTATGAAAAAGTTTCCAAGTGGGGCAACAATAAGCCTTACACGCATTTATCGTGCTATGGGTATTCTTTTGGGTTTTTGAAAAAGAAATTCAAAAAAGAAGCGTTTGACAACTTCATTATGCACGATTTTGAAACGGAACAGTTTTTTATCACAGCGCTTTACGACCATA
>JAGCMG010000116.1 GCA_017646555.1 Clostridia bacterium
AACGTTTTTAAGTTTATGTCTAACGATTTCTTTGATGTTAGCACGTGCAGGTTTCAAATATTCTCTTGGGTCGAACTTGTCAGGATGATCGTTATAGAACTTTCTGATAGTACCAGTCATTGCAAGTCTTAAGTCAGAGTCAATGTTGATTTTACAAACTGAAAGTTCAGCAGCTTTTCTAAGTTGTGATTCTGGTACGCCGATAGCGTTAGGCATTTTACCACCGTTATCGTTAATCATTTTAACGTAGTCTTGTGGAACTGAAGAAGAACCGTGGAGAACGATTGGGAAAGCACCAAGTTCAGCAGAAACTGCTTCTAAAATGTCAAAACGGAGTGGAGGCGGAACTAATACGCCGTCTTCGTTAACGGTGCATTGTTCTGGGGTGAATTTGTAAGCGCCGTGTGAAGTACCGATTGCGATAGCTAAGCTATCAACACCCGTTCTTCTAACGAATTCAATAACTTCTTCAGGTTTGGTGTAAGATTCGTTACCTGCTTCAACACAAACTTCGTCTTCAATACCTGCTAAGGTACCAAGTTCGCCTTCAACAGTTACGCCGAATTGGTGAGCGTAGTCAACAACCTTTTTGGTTAATGCTACGTTTTCTTCAAAAGGAAGGTGTGAGCCGTCAATCATTACTGACGTGAAACCACCGTCGATACAAGCCTTACAGGTTTCAAAATCAGGACCGTGGTCTAAGTGAAGTGCGATAGGAATGTTTGGACATTCTTTAACTGCTGCTTCAACAAGTTTTACAAGGTAGGTGTGGTTAGCGTATGCTCTTGCGCCTTTACTTACTTGTAAAATTACAGGTGCGTTTACTTCTTGACATGCTTCGGTAATGCCTTGAACGATTTCCATATTGTTTACGTTGAAAGCGCCGATTGCATAGCCGTTTGCGTATGCTTTTTCAAACATTTTTTTAGTGTTTACTAATGGCATTGGGTTATCCTCCAAATTTTTTTCTTTTTCTAACATATTATAACAGTTTTACCGTCTTTTTTCAATAATTTTTTAACATTATTTTAATCTTTATTGAAAAATGCTTTATAATTTTCTTTCTTTTTAGTATAATTTACGTATTAAACACTTTTGGGGGCTTATATGAAAGACGTTAGAATTGAAAAACTTGCCGACGTTTTGGTTAATTATTCCGTTCATTTGCAAAAAGGCGAAAAGGTTTTAATCGAAGCAAAAGGCGTTGACTATATGCTTATCAACGCTATTATTGAAAAAGTTTACGAAGTGGGTGGGTATCCGTTCGTTGAAATTTCAAACGCGCGCGTTTCGCGTCAACTCTTGTTAGGCACAAGCGAAGAACACGCTAAATTAAAAGCAAAATACGACGCATTTCGTATGCGCGAAATGGACGCTTATATCGGTATTAGGGGTGGGGAAAACTGCAACGAACTTTCCGACGTTCCCGAAGATAAGGCGCAAATCGAAAGTAAATTCTATTCTCATCCCGTTCATCACGAACTTCGCGTTAAAAAGACTAAATGGGTAGTTCTTCGTTACCCGACGGAAGGTATGGCGTCGCAAGCAGGTACTTCGACCGACGCGTTTGAAGACTTCTATTTTTCAGTTTGCAACCTTGATTATTCTAAAATGGATAAGGCTATGGACGCGTTATCAGACCTTATGAATAAAACCGATAAGGTTAGAATTACGGCTAAAGATACCGACCTTACTTTCTCTATTAAGGGCATAGGTTCTAAAAAATGCTCTGGGCATATGAATATCCCTGATGGTGAAGTGTATTCTGCTCCCGTTAAAAATAGTGTTAATGGCGTTATTACTTATAACGCGCCGTCAGTTGAAAACGGCACAAAATTTGAAAACGTTTCGTTAACATTTAAAGATGGTAAAATTATAAGTGCAACGGGTAACTACCCTGAAAAAATCAACGCTATCTTTGATACCGACGAAGGCGCAAGATACGTTGGTGAATTTGCCATCGGTGTAAATCCGTTTATCGTTAAACCTATGGGCGATATCTTATTTGATGAAAAAATTTCAGGCTCAATCCACTTTACACCGGGTTGCTGTTATGAAGATGCGTATAACGGTAATGAAAGCGCAATTCACTGGGATTTAGTTCTTATTCAAACCAAGGAATACGGTGGTGGGGAAATTTACTTCGACGACGTGCTTATTAGAAAGGATGGCTTGTTCGTAATTGACGAACTTTTACCACTTAACCCTGAAAATTTAAAATAATATTAAAAAACTATTTAAAACAGTATTATTTTTAAGAAAAATGTTTGACTATCTTCTGTTGATTAAGTATAATATACTTTGAACGGATAGGTAGTTTTCCGTTTGTACTAAAAGAAAAATAAATAAAATTTATATATTTTTGGAGGAACTCAAAAATGGCAAACGTAAAAGTTGCAATCAACGGTTTCGGCCGTATCGGTCGTCTCGCATTCAGACAAATGTTCGGTGCTGAAGGTTACGAAGTAGTTGCTATCAACGACTTAACCAGCCCTGAAATGCTCGCTCACCTTTTAAAGTATGATACCATGCAAGGTAACTACTTAGCAAAGGGTCACACTGTAGATTCTACTGAAGATTCTATCATTGTTGACGGCAAGGAAATCAAAATCTACGCTGAAAAGAACGCTGCTGACTGCCCATGGGGTAAATTAGGCGTTGACGTTGTTTTAGAATGTACCGGTTTCTATACTTCTAAGGACAAAGCATCTGCACACATCGCTGCTGGCGCTAAAAAGGTAGTTATTTCTGCTCCTGCAGGTAATGACCTCCCAACCATCGTTTACAACGTAAACCACAACACTTTAACTAAAGAAGACAACATCATTTCTGCTGCTTCTTGTACCACTAACTGCTTAGCACCTATGGCTAAAGCACTTAACGACTACGCTCCTGTAGTTTCTGGTATTATGACCACCGTTCACGCTTACACCGGTGACCAAATGATTCTCGACGGTCCACAAAGAAAGGGTGACAAGAGACGTTCAAGAGCAGGCGCTCAAAACATCGTTCCTAACAGCACTGGTGCTGCTAAGGCAATCGGTCTCGTTATTCCTGAACTCAACGGCAAACTTATCGGTGCTGCTCAAAGAGTTCCTACCGCTACTGGTTCAACCACTATCCTTATCGCAGTTGTTAAGGGTAAAGACGTTACCAAAGAAGGTATCAACGCTGCTATGAAGGCTCAAGCAACCGAATCTTTCGGTTACAACACCGACGAAATCGTTTCTTCAGACGTTATCGGTATGACCTACGGTTCACTCTTTGATGCTACTCAAACCATGGTTTCTAAGATTGACGACGATACTTACCAAGTACAAGTTGTTTCTTGGTACGACAACGAAAACTCTTACACCAGCCAAATGGTTAGAACCATCAAATACTTCGCTAACGTATAATTAGTAAAACAACAAAAAAGCAAGGGGCAACCCTTGCTTTTTAATTTGCTATTTTTTTATTATAAAATTAATTTTATTAAAAATAAAAATGGCAGTATTTGAATATGCCGTTAATAGCGAAATCGTGTCAAAATACTAATTGAACGAGCAACATATACGATATTGTTCCCGCTAAAATACTTAAAAGTGTGTTTCTTTTCCAAAAGTGTAAAAATGCCGTTAAAGTAACGCAAATGAGTTCAGGCAAGCCAAACGACCAACCTAAAAACGAAACATTTTTTAAGCAAAAGATTATAAGCATACCTATCGTTGCTTGCGGTAAAACTTGTCCTAAATACAATAAGAACGACGGGGTGTTTTTACCACGGAAAATAAAGAAAGGTAAAAATCTTATAATAGCCGTAACGCCAGCCATAACGGCAACGATTAAAAGCGAGTGTGTAAATCCGTTAGGCATTTTTCCTACCCCCTTTATAGTAGGTAAAACGAAGTGCAGTAAAAGTCAACATTATAATTACCATAGCGGGGATTAAAAAGTTGTCTGCACCAAAAATCAATAAAGCGATAACGGCTGAAATTATACCAACGAAAACAGGAAGATGGTCTTTTGTTGCAAGCCATTGTTCAACGAAAATGGTAACGAAAAGCGCAGTCATAACAAAGTCGATACCTTCGCTTGAAAAGGGAAGAATAGTTCCAACAAGCGCGCCTAAAACGCAACCAGATATCCAGTAACAATGGTCAAATAGTGAAACGAAAAAGCAATATCTGCCGTTTCTTTGTTTATCAAGGGGGTCATAATCACGAATAACTAACGAATAAGTTTCATCAGTTAGTGCGTGTATCATATACGCCTTTTTAGCGCCTATTCCTTTATATTTATCACTTAAAGTTATACTGTAAAAAAGATGCCTTGCTTGAACGGTTAAAGTGGTTAAAGCCGTAGTTATAAGAGATGCACCCGTTGCTAAAAGTTCAACGCCTACGTATTGCATTGAGCCTGCGTATAAAAACACGCTCATTAAAAGAGCCCACCAAGCGCTATAACCTTTTGCCGAAAGCAAAACACCAAATCCCATCCCTAAAAATATATAGCCTGCAAGGACAGGAAGAGATGCTATAAAGGCATCGCGTATAACGCGTTTTTCCGAGAAAAGTTCCTTCATTTTTAAAAATCCTATATAACGTTAGTCGTTATTTTTTAGGGAATAGTTTGTTTAAGAATTCAGCAACGCCGTATTTTTCAGTCATAACGAAAGTTGCTTTATCTCTTAAAATTTTAGGAGCGTGAGCCATCGCAACCGAAGTTTTTGCGTGCATAAACATATCAACGTCGTTTTCGCTATCGCCGAAAACTACGAATTTGTACGGGTCGTAATCCATAAGTTTAGCAAATTCATCAAGAAGCGTTCCTTTATCACTTAAACCGCATTCGTAACCCCTTTCGGTTTGAATCCATTTTACGTTGGGGTTTTCTTCTTCTAAGTTAGTTGCAATATAGTTAACGGAAATCGGTGGGTATACGCAAGTTTTTACAATATTAAAGTTTTTTGCTATATCTCTTGCAATATCACAAATTTGCTTTTTTTCTTCTGCTGAATAAACTACGTCACCGTGTAGTTTTATCGTATGTGGTGGTTGGCCTTCAATGTCGAGCGTTGCCCAATAAGAATATTTTTCGCAGTAGTCAATAAAAGCAAAAACGTCTTTTTTATCCATAAATTTTTCGCAAACTATATTTTTGGCGTCGTTGCCTAAATAAATGCTTGCAAAATTACATAAATACCCGTCAAAAACTATATCGGTGTTCTTTTTTAAATCTTTAAATAAATTAACGATTGAACGGCCCGTGTTCATAAAAACTTTACAGCCGTGTTCTTGTGCGTTTTTAATAGCATCGGTTATTTCTTTAGGAAATTTTAAATCTATGAAAGTCGTTCCGTCAAAGTCAAAAAACAAACAAATAGGACTATCTTGCATAATTCCACCTTTAATAAAAAATATATTTTTATTATAAGACTAAAAAACGCCTTTTGCAAGAGAAAAAGTAATTAAAAAATAAATTTTTTAATATATTAATAGTTTAGGCAGGGAAATAAAGTGCGCGCGTTGTATATATAAGTGTAAACTAATTTAATTATTACAAATAGGGAAATTCGTGAAAGAAAAAACTTTTTTAATTGAACAAAAAATTTTATCGCCTTACGCACTTAAAACTGC
>JAGCMG010000117.1 GCA_017646555.1 Clostridia bacterium
TTATATGTTAATATATCGCGTACGATTTTACAACGAAATTCGACAATTTGCATTATAAAAATTAGAAGTGCGAAAATCGCTTGAATTTTAATAAATATTTAAATATTTAATAGAGCGAATTATTGTTGACAAAGGTAAAAATTATATGTTAATATAAAAGCGATTTTAAGGAGGTTTCGGTAAATTACAAACTATTGCACGAAAGACTTAAAATCACTTTCGGCGTCGGCTTAATAGCAGGGCGCTTTTTTAATTTAGGAGAAAAATTATGGTAAAAAAAGTTGGTATCATTATGGGGAGTGATAGTGACCTTCCCGTTGTAAGAAAGTCTGCTGATACTCTTAATGAACTTGGTATTCCTTTTGAAATGCACGTTTATTCAGCACATAGAACGCCGGAACAAGCAGGTGAGTTTGCAAAAAATGCAAAAAAGAACGGTTTTGGTGTATTGATTGCTGCGGCAGGCATGGCTGCTCATCTCGCTGGCGCTATCGCTGCAAACACTACTTTGCCGGTTATCGGTATTCCTTTAAAATCAACTAATTTAGAAGGCGTTGACGCTTTACTTTCAACGGTACAAATGCCAAGTGGTATTCCTGTTGCTACCGTTGCTATTAACGGTGCTGTCAATGCCGCTTTACTTTCTGCGCAAATTTTAGCGTTATCGGATGACGAACTTGCTGAAAAATTAGTTGCAAAGCGCATCGCTGATGCTGAAAAGGTTTTATTAAAAGACCAAGCAGTTTCTGCTGAATTTAATAAGTAGGAGGATAGTATGGGAGGTTTTTTCGGGGCCGTCGGTAAAAAAAGCGTTATGCTTGACGTTTTTTTAGGTACTGATTATCACTCGCATTTGGGCACTAAATACGGCGGTTTGGCGGCGTATGATTCGGAAATAGGCTTACAAAAAGAAATCCATCACATAAATAATTCGCCATTTAGAACGAAGTTTGAAAAAACGCTTTCTGAAATGGTAGGTAGTTCTGCAATCGGTTGTATAAGCGATACTGCCCCACAACCTTTATTGATATCGTCAAAACTTGGCACGTATGCTATATGTATGACGGGTGTTATCAATAACGAAAAGGAACTCGTTGAAAAAATATTAAAGAAAAGCCACGCGCATTTACAACTTTTAAGTGGTAGTAGAACAAACGCGCACGAACTTGTTGCTACTTTATTAAATTTGAAAGACAATTTTGTTGACGGTATTAAATTTGCGCAAGAACAAGTTGACGGTACGGTAAGTTTACTTATTTTGAAAGAAAACGGTAATTTGATTGCTGCAAGAGATAAATACGGTAGACTTCCAGTTCAAATAGGCAAAAACAAGAATGGGTATTGCGTATCGTTTGAATCATTTGCATATCAAAAACTGGGTTATAACGATGAAAAAGAGTTAGGCCCTGGAGAAATAGTTGAAATTACGCCTGAGGGGATAACTCAGTTAGCCCCACCGAATAAAGAAATGCGTATGTGTGCGTTTCATTGGACGTATTACGTATATTCAACTTCAAACTACGAAGGCGTTAACGTAGAAATAATGCGTACGAGAAACGGTCAAATTTTAGCCGAAAACGACGATATTATTAAAAACTTGCCTGAAGATAAAAAGTTAGACCACGTAGGTGGCGTGCCAGATTCTGGTACTCCACACGCAATAGGTTATGCAAACGCAAGTAAAATACCATTTGCAAGACCTTATATAAAATATACGCCTACTTGGGCAAGAAGTTTTATGCCTGAAAAACAAGGCGATAGAAATAAAATAGCAAAAATGAAACTTATTCCCGTACACGAACTTATAAACGGCAAAAATCTTTTACTCGTGGACGATTCGATTGTAAGGGGAACTCAAATAAAAGAAACGGTTGACTTTTTATATGCGCACGGCGCGAAATCCGTTCATATGCGTTCGGCTTGTCCGCCTATTATGTACGGTTGTAAATATCTTAATTTTTCGCGCTCGACGAGTGACTTGGACCTTTTAACAAGGCGCGTCATTTTAGAACTTGAAGGGGAAGAAGGCTTTAATCATATTGAAGAATATAGCGATTCTTCGACTGAACGCGGTCAAAAAATGCGTAAAGCCATAGCGGAAAAGTTTAACTTTTCATCAATTGAATTCCAGTCGCTTGACGGTATCGTTAAATCGATTGGTTTAGATAAGTGCAAATTATGTACTTATTGTTGGAACGGTAAAGAATAATTAAACGGAGATAAATAAAATGAGTTTGAAATCAAAATCCGACAGCTATGCAGCTGCAGGTGTAGACATTACGGCAGGTTATAAGGCAGTTGAACTTATGAAAAAGCATATTGCTCGTACTATGGTGAACGGTAGTGCAAGTGATATTGGTGGTTTCGGTGGTCTTTTCGCGCTTGATTTAACCGGTTACAAAAACCCTATACTCGTATCAGGTACGGACGGCGTAGGTACTAAATTAAAATTGGCGTTTTTACTTGATAAGCATAACACCGTTGGTATAGACTGTGTTGCTATGTGTGTTAACGACGTTATTTGTTGTGGTGCAAAACCACTTTTCTTCCTTGATTATATAGCATGTGGTAAAAATTTCCCTGAAAAGATTGCTGATATCGTTTCTGGTATTGCTGAAGGTTGCGTTCAATCAGGTAGTGAACTTATCGGTGGCGAAACGGCTGAAATGCCAGGTTTTTATCCGATTGACGAATACTACTTGGCAGGTTTTTCTGTTGGTATCGTAGACCGTGCGCAAGTTATTGATAAATCATCAATGAAAGCAGGCGACGTTATGATTGCTATTCCGTCATCTGGCGTACACTCTAACGGGTTTTCACTCGTTAGAAAGGTTTTCGATATTGAAAACGCTGACCTTAATAAAAAGTACGACGAACTTGGCGATAAAACTTTAGGTGAAACCTTACTCACGCCTACTAAAATTTACGTTAAACCTATGCTTGAAGTGTTTAAGGAAGTTAAGGTTAAAGGCGTTTCGCATATTACTGGTGGTGGTTTCTATGAAAATATGCCACGTTCAATTCCAGAAGGTTTAGGCGTTCAAATCAAAAAGGATGACGTTAAAATTCTTCCTATATTCAAACTTATTCAAAAGGTTGGTAACATTTCAGAACACGATATGTTCAACACCTTTAATATGGGCGTAGGTATGAGTGTAGTCGTTGACAAAAACGACGCTCAAAAAACGCCTGATATCTTAAAAGCAAACGGCGAAAACGCTTATATTTTAGGCGAAATAGTTGAAAGTGAAGATAAGGTAATCTTATTATGAGAAAAGCAAAAATAGCAGTATTCGTTTCGGGCGGTGGGACGAACCTTCAAGCGCTTATCGACGCTGAAAAAGAAGGTATAATAACCAGTGGTGAAATTTCACTCGTTGTATCCAGTAACCCTAACGCGTACGCTTTAACTCGCGCAAAAAACGCTGATATTAAAAGCGTAACCGTAGTTAAAAAAGAACTCGGCTCGCAAAAAGCGTTTGAAGATAAAATCATTGAAAACTTAAACGAAAA
>JAGCMG010000118.1 GCA_017646555.1 Clostridia bacterium
TATTAAAATATCTTGTTGACAACTACAATATCAAACCTATAACAACTCCTGAAGAAGACTTAAAAAACATTTTAGGCTAATGCAAAAAAATCAGACTCCTATTTGGAATCTGATTTTTTCTTCGCTTGAAAGTGCAATTTCCTATAAATTTTTAATATTTCAAAAAATCCCTAAGAGAAGAGCGCTTTTTCCGTTATCCTTTTTTAGTGCCTAAAAAATTTAAAGCGAAGAACGCGTTTAGCCGTCTTTTAATTGCAAGAAAGTAAGTTATATGTTAAAATAATCGTATGAAAGTTAAGACATTAAGTTTATTTAAAAATTTTACCAAATTTGAGTGGTTTTTGTGGGTGTTTTCATTAACGCTCGTAACGGTTGCTTTTTTATTGCCAGAAAATAAAGACTACTTAAATTTAGCCTCGTCTATAATCGGCGTGACGGCGCTTGTGTTTATGGCAAAAGGGCATTATTTAGGCTTAATTTTATGTATAATTTTTTCAATACTTTACGCTATCGTGTCCTTGATTTTTGGCTATTACGGTGAGGCTATAACTTACGGCTTAATGACTTTACCTATGACGGTAATAGAACTGATTGCTTGGCTAAAACACCCCTATAAAGAAACGGAAGAAGTGGAAATTTCATCTCTTAACGCTAAAAAGGTAGTTGTTTGTTTAGTACTAACGGCGATTGTTACCGTTGCTTTTTACTTTGTATTGTCGGCTTTCGCAACGAAAAATTTAATCGTTAGCACGATATCTGTCGCAACGAGTTTTATTGCGTGCGCTTTTTCTTTTTTAAGAAGTCCGTTTTACGCGTTTTGTTATGCGCTAAACGATATAGTTTTAATAATTTTATGGATTAGTGCAAGTTTTTCTTCGTTAGCGTACTTGTCCGTCGTTACTTGCTTTTCGGTATTTTTATTAAACGACGGGTACGCGTTTTTTAACTGGATGCGTATGAAAAACAAGCAAAACTAATCATATTTTTTAATTGCCATTGACTTATAAAATTTGCGTGATATAATAATTAAAAAGGTAATAGGAGAACTAATTTATGGCTACGAAAATTTCAACCACGATAGAAACGATTGCTTTAGGCGTGGGGGATGAAAAAGCAGTTGAATTTGTTGCAAAAGCAGGGTTTGACGCTTTTGATTATTCGTTTTTCACAACTTACGATTACAACTGGGATACGATGCGCGCTACACCAAAAGATAACCACCCTTTTAATAAAACTAATTACGCCGATTATATGAAATATATTAGAAAAATTGGTGAAGATAACGGCATAGTTTGCAATCAAACGCACTCACCGTTTCCCGTGTGCAGTAAAGACGTGAGAAATTTGTTAAAAAAATCTATTGAGTGTTCAGCAATTTTAGGCGCAGAACTTACGGTAATTCATCCTGATAACGATAAAACTGCTGAAGAAAATGCTGAAATGTATTTTGAACTTTTACCTTTTGCAAAAGAACATAACGTAAAAATCGCAACGGAAAATATGTGGAACTGGAAAGACGGTGAGCCGACTAACGCCGCTTGTTCTTCGCCGGAAGATTTTAAAAAGCATATCGACGTTGTGAACGACCCGTTTTTAATTGCTTGCGTTGATATCGGGCACGCTGAAATGCGTGGTATGAAAACTTCCGCCGTAGAAATAATTAAAACTTTAGGGCATAGGGTACAAGCGTTACACTTGCACGATAACGACAAGGTGTTGGACTTGCACGCTATTCCGTTTACGATGAATGTTGAATTTGAACCGATAGTTAAAGCGCTTAAAGAAATAGACTATAAAGGCTATTTTACGCTTGAAGTTAGTAGCCGTCTAAAAGGCGCATCAAACGAGCAAGCCTTTGAAAAAGTTAAAGAACTTTTTAACAGCGCAAAGCGTTTGGCTGAAATGTTCGACAATATGAAAATTTAACCTTTGGCGCGTTTTTACCTATAACGGTATTGCGAAATTGAGCCACTTTTATTGCTAATGAGAAATTTTTTAGTCATATTGCTCACAATGTTTTCAATTTGTTGTTTTGGATGTGAGTGTGAACATAAATATATAGGCGTAGTTAGTGTTGACCCTGATTGCGTAAAAACCGGCATAAAAAAGTATGAGTGTGAGTATTGTGATAAAACTTATGAAGAAGTTTTAAGTCCTTACTGGCATACCCCAAATAATGATGGCAATTGTCAAAGATGTGATATAAAAATCGCCACCAATTTAGAGTTCGTGCTTTTACAAACCTGCGACGGTTATTCGGTTATAGGCGGTGGCAAAAAGTATTTTGAGGATACGACGCTAACCATTCCGTCCGTATATAAAGAAAAAAGTTATTATACCGAGCGTCCCGTAAAAGAAATAGGGGAAAATGCTTTTACTAATTTGCAATTTACTTATGTCAATTTTCCACCAAGTATCAAAGTTTTAAGAAACGGCGCGTTTAGTAACTGTGTTAAGTTAAAAAAGACGAGTTTTTATAAAATTGAACAAATCAATAAAAACGCGTTTAGTGGTTGTGTTTTGCTTTCTAAAATTTATTTGCCAAAAACGCTTAACTATATCGGTGAAAACGCATTTAAGAATTGTTTTTCTTTAACTAATATTTATTACGAAGGTAATAAAAGCGACTGGGATTTAATTTTAATAGGCGACGGCAATAATAATTTGTTAAACGCTAACATAACCTTTAATTATGTTGGTAATTAAATAGCAATAAAAAAGCGCAAGCAGTTTTGCTTGCGCTTTTAAGTTTTAAAAAATTATTCTAAGTAGTTAGTGGTCAAATAGTCAACGCCCCATTCAGCGTATTTTTCAGCGTCGGCAATATTGCCCGGTGTCCAAACGTTGATTTTAATACCTAATGAGTGTAAGTAAATAACGTCGTCTTTGGTTAATAACCAATGCCCCAAGTCAACGTCCATTTTATACTCTATAACGGTAGGTAATTTTTTAGCAAAATCATCTCTATTGCACGATAAAAATTGAACGGTTTGGTTAGGGTTTAATTCTTTAACGAAAATTAAATTTTCGATATCGAAAGATATAAAGATAACGCTATCTAAATATTCTAAACTTTCGATAATTTCGATAATTTCTTGAATATTTTTCTTTTCAAAGTGATTTTTTAGTTCTAAAACGGCAACTTTATCGTATTTTTTACAAGTTAAAATATACTCTTGCATTGTCGGAATAATTAAATCAGGACGTTTTTTGTTTGAAAGTTTAACGCCGTCATCACCTTGATAGCCATTATAAACTGGTTCAAATAAAGTCAATGAACGAATAGTGTCAAAATTTGTTTCTTCAACAACACCCTCAAAACCTGTTGCGCGTTGCAAAGTATCGTCGTGAAAAATCACGTATTTACCGTCTTTGGTTAAATGCACGTCGGACTCAATCCCATAGTACGAACGATTGCCTGCAGAAATAAATGCAGCAAGCGAATTTTCCGTTTCAAAAGAAGAAAGCCCACGGTGCGCAATAACTTTCATATTTTTTTTGTTAAATTTAATCGTTTCCATTGTTCAAGTTATCCCCATTAAAATTTTTAGGGCTGACTCCGTAATATTTTTTGAACATTTTTGAAAAGTTAAAAATGTCGTTATACCCTGCCATATTTGCTGAAACGGTTACCGAATAACCTTGCTTTAAAAATTCAGCAGCCTTTTTAAGCCTAATGGTTACTAAATATTCTTTAATCGTAGTGCCTATTGCTTTTTTGAAAATCCTTGATAAATAACGCCTATCAAGCCCAACCGATTCGGCTATTTGTTCAACGCTAATATCTGTCATATAAGCGTTGTCAATATATCCTTTTACGTTTTCAACGTAATCTTTAGAGTGCGGGGAAGAGTGTAATATTTCCGAAAAAAGTTCGTATAAAACGGAAATGGTGAACTCACTATTAATAAATTGTGGTTGTTTAAATGAACTTAACCTTAAAAACGACTTACACTTTACCGATAAAACGTAAGGTAAAGATTTAAGTTCGTTTGATTTTTCGCCCGTAAAAGAAACCCAAGTGTAAACCCATGGGTCTTCAGGATTGGCGTGGTAAAAAGTACAATCGCCCGGTTTAATAATAAAAATATCACCGGCGTTTACTTTAAATTCGCCTTGTGGAGTTTTATAAAAGCCACTACCTTTTTCTACGTAATGAATAACGTAGTAAGGTCGAATTCTTGGCCCGTGTGCTTGGTCGGGAGTGTTTTCACAATGCCCACAATAATATGGTAATATGTCTTTAAAATCTCTTGCTGAAAAAAAAGTTTCAAACTGTTTCATAATAATCTCCACTTATATATTAACACGGATTATTAGTTTAATCAATGGCTTTTTAAAAATTTGTCAAAAAGTTATAATTATTTTAAATAAAAGAGTCATTTTGCTATTGCTTTTATCAAATTGTTATTGTATAATAAAAGAAAAACTAAAGAGGTATCGCGTGAAAAAACTTATTTGTTTTGATTTGGACGGCACTTTAACCCAGCATCGTTCTCCACTTGGTGAAAAGAATAAAGCAGTTTTAGATAAACTTGCTAAAAAGTATAAAATTATTATGGTTGGTGCAGGCAATGCTCCACGTATTTATAAGCAAATGAACGAATACCCTATTGATATTTTAGGCAATTACGGAATGCAAGAAAGTAAGATAATAGACGGCAAGTTCACCATCGTAAGAGAAGACGTAACTAATGTGGATAAGCAGTTTTTTATCGATAAAATAAATTATCTTCGCGCAAAATACGGTTATACGGAATTTAAAGGTGAATCGGTTGAATTCCATACGACAGGTATGGTAACTTTCCCACTTTTAGGCACGAAAGCAGATATTGCCGATAAAGTAGCGTTTGACCCAACCCGTGAAAAGAGAAAAGTTTTATACCCTGAAGTGTTGGAAATTTTTAAGGACTTTACCGTTTATATCGGTGGTTCTTCGTCGTTTGACTTTTCGGGCAAACTCTATAATAAGTACGACGCTATCGTAAAATACGCTAAAGAAAACGGTTACGCACTTGAAGAAATTTTATACGTTGGCGACGATTTTGGTGACGGTGGTGGAGATAGCCACGTTCGTTTAGGTGGGCTTGACTACGTTGAAATTACCGACTACACCACGCTTGAAGATAAACTTTCGTACTTATTCTAAAAACATAAAAACCATATAAAAACAAAAACACCACTATACGCATAGTGGTGTTTTTTATCTTTTTACTTAAAATCAAATGTTTATCGTGTAAGTTTGCCTTCTTTTAATAGTAACGCTTGGTATGTTTTTCCATTGTGCTCTAACGGCGGTGTTTGTTTCAAGAGTTGGGTCGGAAACCACGTCAGAAACCTTTTCGTCAATAACGCTTTCAAGTATGCGCGCTATGCACATTGCGTTAATGCCTATCTTTTTGTATTCAGGCGTTACGGCTACTAAAGTGAGTTCAACCTTTTCAGGCTTTTTTAATATTTTAAATAAGTCGATAAGACAAGGAATAGTAAGTTTACCGTCGTGCTTTTTAAATGCCCTACCGATTGCTGGTAATACTACGGCAAAAGCAACCACGTCGTCGTTTTTATCGATTATAACTGAAAAGAATTTAGGATTAACAAGCGTTGCAAATTGTCTTAAAACAACCTTTTTAGCGTCGCCCTCAACCTTTACGTACATATCTAAATTTTGATATGCTTGATTATAACAGTCAAAGAATTTATCGCCGTACCTTTTAACTATTTGTTTAACGGACATTTTATCAGCAAGTTCTTTTAGCCCAAATTTTTGACCGATAAAATTTCTTAACCCGTCGTATTTTTGATAAATAGGGTCGTCTTTAGACTTTGGCATATCTAAACGTTCTTCAATCCAAACGGATTCAGTTTGATAGCCTAACTTTTCCAAAAATTCAGCGTAGTAGGGGAAGTTATAGTTGGTTGCAAAACTGCCTTCTTCTTCAAAGCCGAAAGTTAAAAGTCCTTCACGGTCGGTATCGTTAAAGCCCCAAGGTCCGTGCATACGCGTCATACCTTGTTCTTTGCCAAAGTTTTTAACAGCGTCCAAAAGGGCAGAGGCAACGGAAATATCTTCAATAAAGTCAAAGCGTGAAAATCTAACGGCTTTTTCGTTCCATTTTTTATTTGATTCGTCAACGATAATGCCTGCAATTCTACCTGCTAAAGAGCCGTCTTTATAACAAAGAAAAGCCTTAACCGTGCAACCAACTGCCGAAAAATTCTTTTTCACGTTCGCTAAATTTCTTTCGTCGTCAAAAAGAGCAGGAACGTAGTTTTTTTCGTTTTTGTATAAAGCAAGTGGAAAACTTGCAAAATTTTTCCAATCTTTTTTAGTTTTAACTTCTTTAATTTCTATCATAAGTACACCTATTAAAAATATTATAGCACAAATAAATAAACTGTGTCAAAACTTTTTTTAACTTAAAAAAACGAAAAATGCAAAGGCACGTGCCTTTGCATTTTAAGTATTTAATTATTAAAACTTGGTTTCAAAAATAATATGGTCAACGGCTTTTTTTGCTTTTTCAGCAACGTTTTCAGCAGTAAAGCCAAACTTATTAAATAAGATTTTAGCAGGTGCAGATTCGCCGAAAGTATCCATAGTAACGTAGTAGCCGTCAAGACCAACGTATTTGCCCCATGAAAGCGACGAGCCTGCTTCAATAGCAACTCTTGCTCTCACGTTTTTAGGCATAACGCTGTTTTTGTATTCTTCAGATTGCTTATCGAAAATATCCATACAAGGCATAGAAATTACGCTTGCATCAATGCCTTCAGGTGCTAAAAGTTTTTGCGCTTCGATAGCAAGTAAAACTTCCGAACCACTTGCCATAAGCAATACGTCAGGTTTTTCTTTTTTAGACGGTGAAATTACGTAGCCACCTTTAAGCGCGTCTTTACCAGAGCCTTCAAGCATAGGAAGGGTTTGACGAGAAAGTGCGATAGTGGTTGGGCATTTTGCGTTTAACGCGCTAATATAAGCGGCAGCAGTTTCTCTACCGTCTGCTGGACGGAATACGTTCATATCAGGCATAGCGCGTAAGCCTGCAAGTTGTTCAACAGGTTCGTGCGTAGGGCCGTCTTCACCAACACCGATAGAATCGTGCGTCATAACGTAAATAACTGGTAATTTCATAATCGACGACATACGCATAGCAGGTTTCATATAATCGGTGAATACGAAGAAAGTTGCACAGTAAGGAATAAGACCACCGTGTAAGTACATACCGTTACAAATAGCAGCCATAGCGTGTTCACGAATACCGAAGTGCATATTGTTGCCGTTTCTGTATTCTTTCGTGAAATCACCAAACGCTTTCATATAAGATTTATTTGATGGCGCAAGGTCAGCCGAGCCACCCATAATGTTAGGAACGTAACTTGTGATTTTGTTTAAAACGGTTGAACTATAACCTCTTGACGCGTCGTCTTTTTCGAACGCCCAAAGGTCTTCAACGTCGGTTAAATCAGGCGCGCCGTTTTTCATCCAAAGTTTATATTCTTCGGCATCTTGTGGGAACTTGTTAGCGTATTTATCAAAAAGTTTATTCCACTTAATTTCGATATCAGCGCCAGCCTTAATAAAGTCTGCTCTTTCTTGTTCTACTTCCGAAGGAAGTTCAAAAGCAGGGGTGGTGTAATTTAATTTTTGTTTAGTTTTAGCAATATTATCGTCGCCTAAAGGTTCGCCGTGGCATTTTGATTGACCTTCAAGTGGTGAACCGTAACCGATTGCCGATTTAACGATAATAAGTGATGGTTGTTTAGTGTTCTTCTTTGCTTTTTTAATAGCAGAGTCAAGGGCTGAAATATCGTTAGCGTCCTTAACTTTTAATACTTGCCAACCAAGTGCTTCGTGTCTTTTAGCAACGTCTTCGCTAAACGCGATATCGGTGTTACCTTCTATAGTGATATCGTTATCGTCGTAAAAAACTATAAGTTTACCAAGCCCTAAAGTACCTGCTAAAGATGCGGCTTCGTTTTCAATACCTTCTTGCATACAGCCGTCGCCACATAAAGCGTAGGTGTAGTGGTCAACGATATTAAAGCCTTTCTTATTGAACTTATTAGCAAGTCTTTCTTCGGCAATAGCCATACCAACGGCGTTAGCGATACCTTGACCTAACGGGCCGGTGGTAGTTTCAACGCCAGGGCAAACGTCAACTTCTGGGTGGCCGGTACAAATAGAGCCTTCTTGACGGAAGTTTTTAATTTCGTCCATAGAAACTTCGTAGCCGAAAACGTGTAAAAGAGCGTAGTTAAGCATTGAGCCGTGGCCTGCTGACAAAACAAATCTATCACGGTTATCGAATTTAGGATTTTTAGGGTTAACGGACATATTCTTAAAAATAGAATAGCCAATAGGAGCCGCGCCAAGTGGAAGACCAGGGTGACCTGATTTTGCTTTTTGAACCGCGTCGATAGAAAGGGCGCGGATAGTATTAACTGAAAGTTCTTGATTTTTATTATTTGCCATAATATCTCCTAAAAACGCAAAGCGTTCAAATAATTTATAAAATTATTATATAATAAAAAAGTGTAATTTTCAAGCGTAAAATATATAAAAGATAAATTAAAAAGCAAAAAACGAATAAAAGTAGAATAAAAAGCGTCACGATTTTCTTATTATTTAAAAAAAAGTTGTAATTTAGGGAAATGTTTGGTATAATAACATAGTTTAACAAATAACTAACAATCGTTGGAGAAGAAAAATGGACAATAAACAATTCGTAAAAGAAATCGCGGATATTGAAAAAGACTTTCCGCAATGGTATACCGACGTAATAATGAAGACCGAACTCGTCGATTACGGCCCAGTAAAAGGGACTATGGTAATTCGCCCGTACGGTTACGCTATTTGGGAAAATATTCAGCGTGAACTTGACGCAAGGTTTAAAGCAACCGGCGTTAAAAATGCGTATTTCCCAATGTTTATTCCAAAGAGTTTCTTGGAAAAAGAAGCCGAACACGTAGAAGGGTTCGCACCAGAAGTTGCTGTGGTAACGCACGCAGGTGGTAAAGAACTTGAAGAACCACTTATCGTTCGCCCGACAAGTGAAACGATTATTTGCGCTATGTATAGCAAATGGCTTAAAAGTTACCGTGACTTGCCTATCTTAATCAATCAATGGGCAAACGTAGTTCGTTGGGAAAAAACTACTCGTCCTTTTTTAAGAACGAGCGAGTTTTTATGGCAAGAAGGTCATACCGTTCACGCCAGCGAACAAGAAGCGCTTGACGAAACTATTTTAATGCTTAACGTGTATAAAGAATTTGCTGAGAACGTACTTGCTATTCCTGTTTTAACTGGTAAAAAGACGGAAAAAGAAAAGTTCGCAGGCGCAGTTGCTACGTTTGGTATGGAAGCAATGATGCTTGACGGCAAGAGTTTACAAGCAGGTACTTCGCACTATTTAGGTCAAAACTTTGCGAAAGCGTCTAATATGAAATTTTTGGATAAAGACGGCGTATTAAAGTACGGTTATTCGTCGTCGTGGGGTGTATCAACCCGTTTAATTGGCGCGCTCATTATGGCGCACGGCGACCAACGTGGTTTAGTTCTTCCACCGAAAGTTGCACCTATTCAAGTAATCATCATCCCTGTTGCAGCGCATAATGGTGGCGTATTAGAAAAGGTTGCTGAACTTGAAACGGCGCTCAAAAACGCAGGTATTAGAGTTGAAGCCGACGTTCGTGATATGAGTCCTGGTTGGAAGTTCAACGAATGGGAAATGAAAGGCGTTCCAGTTCGTATAGAAGTTGGCCCACGCGATATCGAAAACAATCAATGTATGCTTTTAAGAAGAGATACGCTTGATAAAAAGGCAATTTCCTTAGACGGATTAGTTGAAACGATTAAGGCTGAACTTGACGACGCGCAAAAGAATATGCTTGAAAAATCAAGAAAAATGCGCGACGAAAGAATAGTTACGGCAACTTCGGTTGAAGAAATTTTACAAGCAGTAGAAAATAAATGTTTCGTTAAAGCCGACTGGTGTGGTTGTCGCGAATGTGAAGATAAGATTAAAGAAGAAACTCAAGCATCTTCAAGAGTACTTGCCGACGGCGAACGCGTAACGGGTAAATGTGCCGTTTGTGGTAAAGAAGCCAAGTATACCGTTTACTATGCAAGGGCATACTAATATTATCAATAATTTGGAGTAATTATGTTTGTAATTTTTGAAGACGGCTTAGTGCATAAAGGCACTGGCACGCTTATCGGTGTATTATTAGGTTACGCGCTCGTAATTTTGGCGCTATATATTTTAATGTCGATAGGTTTTTATACGATAGCAAAAAGAAAGGGAATAAAAAACTCTAAACTTGCTTTCGTGCCGTTTTTTAGATGGCTTATAGCGGGTAAAATCATTAAAAAGGCGATAATCTTTGGTAAACCAACTCAAAAAATCGGCGTTATTTTAACGATAACAAGCGCTTTATATATCGGTTTAACCTTAATTTACACCTTTATTAAGTATTACGTATTTATTCGTGGAATGTTTGTCGGTCAATCAGTAGTAGTGCTGTCAACGACAGAAAATTTAGCAAGTGAAATTTATTTAATTCCAACTACTACCTTTACCGATATGGTAAACGGTGCTGGTAAATTCGTTGGCAGTATTGATGCGTTAACGCCGTATTCGTTTAAGAACGCTTATAGTTATTACGTTCGTCCTTGGGCGCAAACGATTGGCGATATTGCGTACTATCTTAATATGATAGTTTCATTAGTGCACGTACTCGTTACCATTTCGTTCTGGAATGCGTTCTTTAGGGGCTATAAACCGAATTCCGTATTTATGTATACGGTCGTATCGGCGTTCGTTCCGTGGTTAATTCCGTTTGTTGAAGTTGGTGGTATTTTCGTATTTATCTTTAGAAATCGTGAAGAAATCGATATCGAAGAATTAATGCGTAAGATGTATCAAAACGCTTATAACCCATACGCAAATCCGTACGCAAATCAATACAATAATAATCCTAATAGCGACCCTTATGGGCGCGAATTCGATAATAACGGTAGTGCGAAACCTAACCAACCAAGCGATAATCCGTTTGGTGAGTTTGAAAACAATAACCATAACGACGACCCGTTTTCCTAATAAAAAAATATAAAAAATTCACGCCGTTCTATATGGACGGCTGAATTATTTTAGGTGAATATATGCTTAATGAAAACATATCTGCAATATCAACACCGCTCACGGCAAGTGGCGTTGCAGTTATTAGAATAAGTGGGGATAGTCCACTTTTAATATTAGAAAAAATGTTTACCCCACAAGGCAAAGTTAAAGTAAAAGATTTTCAGCCGTATAGACTGTACCCAGGCGAATTTGACGGGGGTAGTTTTAAAGATTACGGCTTAGCCGTTTATTTTAAAGCACCGAATAGTTATACGGGTGAAGAAGTCGTTGAAATTCATTGTCACGGTGGTGTTGCAATCGTTAAAGGGCTACTTCAAAAGACTTTAGAATTAGGCGCAAGACCTGCAACGCGTGGCGAATTTACTAAACGCGCGTTTTTAAACGGCAAGTTATCTCTTTCTTCAGCAGAAGGTCTTATCGATATGATTAATTCCGAATCCGTTGGCGAAATTAAGGCAGGTTACAGCCTTTATAAAGAACGCTTAAACGCTAAAACGGACGCTATTTTGGAAAAATTGACTTCGGCGCTTGCTGAAATTGATGCTGATATAGACTTCCCCGAAGAAGATTTAGAAACGCTATCGCGCGAAAAGATAGGCGAACTTTTAACTTCGGCACAAGAGGATATAGACGGCTTATTAGCGACTTATAAAATCGGTCAAAAACTAACTTCGGGCGTAAAAGTTGCTATTTGTGGAAAACCAAATGCGGGTAAAAGCAGCGTCTTAAACGCACTTATGGGGTACGATAAAGCAATCGTTTCTTCAATCGCTGGCACAACGCGTGACGTGGTTGAAGGCACTTGCGAAATAAACGGCTTAAAATTCGTATTTTTCGATACGGCAGGTATTCGCGAAACAGGTGATGAAATAGAGGGTATCGGCGTTGAAAGGGCAAAGAAAACATTAAATACTTCCGACCTTGTTTTAGAGATAATCGACGCGAGCGAGCCTAACCCTGACGACACTTTAACTGAACTTATTAAAGATAAACCGTACTTAAAAATTTACAATAAATCCGACCTTGAAAACGCTAAAAATATGGGCTGTGATTTACTTGTTTCCGCAAAGACTGGCGAAGGCATAGAAAAACTTAAACGGTTAGTTTTCGATAAGGCGTTAGGTGCGAAAATTGACCTTAACGGTGATTTTTTAACGGAAGAAAGACATTTTTACGCGCTTAAAAAGGCAGGCGAAAAATTATCGTTTGCAATCAATATTATAAAAGATAATCCACTTGATATGGCAAGCATCGACATAAAAGAAGCGTGGCAAGCCCTTGGCGAAATTTCGGGGCGTAGCGCGACGGAAGAAGTAATAGATGAAATATTTAGAAAATTTTGCGTAGGCAAATAAAGAATAAAAATCCCCCTTATCTCATAAAAGGAATAAGGGGTTTTTTTAATGAAAATTTATCAAGCAATCATATTAGGTATAGTTCAAGGCTTTACGGAATTTTTCCCAATATCTTCAAGTGGACACTTAGCAGTAACGGCATTAATATTAGGCACGAGCGACAGTTTAGTTTTTTCTATTTTAATGCATATCGCAACGCTAATTCCTATTTTAACGCTGTTTAAAAAAGAGTTTTTAGAGTGCTTTAAAAACCTAAAAAAAGCGTGGCTATTTATTATCGCGACAATTCCGGCAGGAATTACTGGACTACTTTTTTCGTCAGCCGTTTCAAACGCGTTTAGCAATATTAATTTTCTTGCCGTAACCTTTTTTATTAGCGCGATTATCGTGTTTTTATCAAACAAAGTTAGTGGTGGAAATAAATTGCCAACCCGAAAAAGTGCTTTTTTTACTGGTGCTTTTCAAGCCTTTGCAATTTTCCCAGGGGTTAGTCGTAGTGGAACGGTTTTACTTGGCTTAAAACTATTAAAAATCGACGAAGATAATGCTAAAAGTTTTGCTTTTATTATGAGCGTTCCTATAATTTTAGCGTCGCTTTTTTTATCGGTTATAGACGGTGGGTTTTCGACAATCGAATTTTTGCCAGCAATATTTGGCTTTATTTCAGCAACGGTTAGTGGATTTATAGCGCTAATCGTTATGAAAACTTTGCCACTTAAAAAGTTGAATAGATATTTTTTCGTATATCTTTTAGTTTTATCGGCAACACTTTTTATATGCGCTTAAAAAAGGTAAAGTATCTAAAAACAAAAATAAGAAAAGCCCGCAAATTAATTGCGGGCGATATTAAAAAATTAGTAAATTTAGTTAATCGTTCGTTTCAATAGAATAGGTAATGCTTGGGTTAAGTTTTAATAATTCGTTAGTAAAATCGTCAAAATCAAGTTCAGAAATAACTATAAGCATATATTTTTTATCGCCGTAATATACTACGAGCGATTTTTTTTCTTTAAAAAGCGAAATAGAAGTAATATCTAAAATAGGTAGTTTAGAAACGAAAAACCCTAACTTAAAATAAAGAGTATCGTTTTTAAAAAAGTACCTTGCCTTAACTAACGCGTATATTGCAATCGTGCCGACGAACGCTTCTAAAACGGCAGATAAAACGGGGATAAGAATCTCAAAAAAAGTGTCGCCATTTTTAAAAAGCGATATAGCGTTACCCGTAATTCCGACGATTGAAAGCGCGCCGATAACTATTAAAAGTGTAAAAATAAGTTTACTAAATTTATACTTATACATAAAAAATCCTCTTTTTAATTATAGCAAATTATCAACGAAAAGTAAAGGGTGTTCGTATTTATTTTACCCGTCGGGCATAAAATCAAGTATGGGATTTTTAGAAAAAGTAATAGAAAGTTTAATAGGCGAAGACGCCTTACCAAAAAACTTTAGGCTAACCGTAGTAGGAAAGAGTGGTTTTTTTATAGAACCGGTTAAAGCCGTTAAAAGTTTTTCTTCCGAAAAAATCGAAGTGGAACTAAAAAAGGGCGAAGTTGAGTTTGTCGGTAAAAATTTATTTATCAAAAAGTATATTGATAAAGATTTGTTTGTATCGGGGGAAATTCTTTCGTTTACGGTGAAAAATGATTAAAAAAATGCGTTTTTATAATGGTGAATTCGTTTTTCATATCAAAGGATATAACCGTGAAAGGCTGATTGAAACCTTAAAAAGAGAGGGAATTGCATTAAAAAGTGTTAAATTTTGCCCTAATAACCACCTTAAATTAACGGTGGGTGCTTTTGCGTATGAAAAAGTTTTTGCAATTATAAATAAAATGTGTTATAATATTATATCAGTAAAGAAGAAAGGTTTTTTGCACCTTATAAATTCGGCAATTAAAAACTTTGGCTTAATAATAGGCGTTTTAATTTTTACGTTTTCGTCGTTTTATTTTTCCGATTTTATTTTGGGTATGGATTTTAAGGGTGACGGTTCGGCGCAACACCAGCGAATTACGGAGTATTTAAGGGAAAAGGGCGTTAAAAAATACGCGCGATTTTCTTCGCTTAACTTTAATAGATTAGAAGATATAGCGCTTATGGAAAACGATTATCTTTCGTTTATATCGCTAAAAAAGCGTGGGCAAAGAATAATCGTGACGGCATACTTAGCAAAAGATAATAGTAAAGAAGATACTGAAAAACTTTCTTCGCTTTTATCGAAAGTAGACGGCGTGGTAAA
>JAGCMG010000119.1 GCA_017646555.1 Clostridia bacterium
ACTGCGCACGTAAGCGAAGGTAACAAATACCACTTTAATACACCAATAGTCTTTTACGGCTCTTCTATAACCCACGGCTGTAGTTCTTCAAGAACGGGTAATACTTATACTGCTATACTCTCAAGAGCGTTAGATAGCGACTATATAAACCTTGGATTTGGTGAGTCTTGTAAAGGCGAGGCTATTATGGCAGAATATATAGCAAGCCTTAAAAAGTCGGTATTCGTGTGTGGGTATGACCACAACGCACTAACTCTTGAAGAATTAAAAGAAAACCACTTGCCTTTTTATAAGCGTTTTAGAAGTATAGATAAAACCACACCTATACTATTTGTAAGTAGCCCTAACGTTATTTTACATGGCGACACTAAAACAATGTATGAAAGAATGAAAGTTATAGAAGATACTTATAAATTTGCTCTTGACAGTGGCGATAAAAAAGTTTACTTTATAAATGGACGTACTCTTTATCCCGATGATATAAGATATGACTGTTCTGCCGACGGCATACACCCAAACGACCTTGGAGCATATATGATTGCTAAAGGGCTTTACAAAGAACTTACAAAAATTTTAAATAGATAAAAGTTTAGGAGAAAAGCAAATGACTGATTTTACTTTAAATCACGCTAACGTAATTTTAGAGATTTTAAAAGAGCGTTCGATACTACTAAAAAAAGATATCGATAACGTTTATTATGCTGAATCTGATTATGTGTCGCCAAAAGATATTCCTACTGACCTTAAATGGACTTTATTTGAAAAAGATAAAACCATTTCAGGAAAAGATGAACATTTTTGGTTGAAATTTTCTGTAAACGTGCCTAATAATTTAAACGATTGGCAAGCAAGAGTAGAAGTAAGTACCGGACACCGTGGTGGCTGGGACGTTTTAAACCCACAAATGCTCGTATTTATTAACGGCGAAGTGGCGCAAGGGCTTGACGTTAACCATAGGGAAATTTATCTTAAAAAAGGCGCAAATGAAATAACCGTTTACGGCTATAAAGGTATGATTGATTCAGGGTTTAAACTAAGCGTTTATTATAAAGAAGTAGACCTTGAAACTCTAAAACTTCACTACGATTTTGTAACGGCAAAAAGCGCGCTTGAATCTTTAGGAAAACACTCGCCTTATTACGCGCAACTATGCGCAAAAGTAAAGCAAGCAATTAACCTTGTTGACCTTAATTCTTTTAAAACGCCTTTTTATGAAAGCGTAAAAAAAGCATCTAAATTTTTTGATGAAGAAATATTTAACGAAAAAGGCATAAATCAACTTGCAACGGTAAGTTTTGTAGGGCATACACATATTGACGTTGCGTGGCTTTGGACTCTTGCTCAAACAAGCGAAAAGGCTCAAAGAAGTGTTTCTACAGTAATTAAACTTATGGAAAAGTATCCCGATTATAAATTTTTCCTTTCTCAACCTGTTTTATATAATTACGTTAAGAACAATCTTCCTAATTTATACGAAAAAATTAAAGAGCAAATTATAAAAGGTAATTGGGAAACAGAAGGAAGCATGTGGGTAGAAGCAGATTGCAACCTTTCAAGTGGTGAAAGCCTTATAAGGCAAATTCTTTACGGTAAGAAATTTTTTAAAGAAGAATTTAATCAAGACAATAATATTTTATGGCTTCCAGATGCTTTTGGTTTTACCCCTTCACTTCCTCAAATTCTTAAAAAATGTAATATAGATACTTTTATAACTTCAAAACTCAGTTGGAACGAAACTAACAAATACCCTCACGACCTATTTATGTGGCGTGGTATTGACGGTAGTGAAATCCTTACAAACTTTATAACGGCACGCGACGCAACTATGCCTTTTGAAGATGATAAGCATACCCGTTACAACGGTTATACTACTCCGTCATACGTAATGGGAGCTTGGCAAAGATTCCAAGATAAAAACTATTCTGACGAAGTTATTGTGCCTTTCGGATACGGAGACGGTGGCGGAAGTGCTAACGAAGAAATGCTTGAAATTTTAGAGCGCACACAAAAAGGACTTCCTAGTTTTCCTAAAACTAAATGCACTAGCATAAAAGAATACGCTAAAAACGTACAAGAAAATTTCAAAAACGCTTGCAAATCTTTAGGCGAAGTTCCAAAATGGGTTGGAGAACTTTATCTTGAACTTCATAGGGGTACTTTTACTACTATGTCGGAAATAAAAAAGCAAAATCGTTTTTGCGAATTTTTATATCAAAAAGCAGAGCAACTTTCTATCATTGGTAAAGAAATTTTTAATGAAAAATACCCTAAAGAAGATTTAGAAAAAGGTTGGAAAAACGTACTTCTAAATCAATTCCACGATATCCTTCCGGGCTCTTCTATAAAAGAAGTTTACGACGACGCATTTTCTCTTTACGATGAAGCGCGCGCTTTAGGTAATAGCATTTGTAACGATAAATTATTAAGCATTGCTAAAAACGTTAGCGCTAACGACGGAGTATTAGTGTATAATGCAAATTCTTTTATAGTAAGCGACTACGTAGAATATTTAGGAGAAATGATTTTTGCTGAAAATATTCCTGCAATGGGCTGGAAAGTTATTAAGCCTATAAATGAAGAATTATTAGTTGTAGCAAACGAAAACTTCTTAGAAAACGAGTTTTTTAACGTAAAATTTGATAAACAAGGAAACGTAATTTCTATATTCGATAAGAAAAACAATAGAGAAATCGTTGAAAACAACAAATTCTTTAACGAAATTGTTGCTTATGAAAATATTCCTTATTGTTACGATGCGTGGGAGATAAGCGAGTATTATAAAGATAAGTATAAAAAAATTACAGATAGCGATAGCGTTAAAGTTGAAAAGCACAAAAACTTTGCAGAACTTAAAGTAACTAGAAAGTTTTCTAATTCTAAAATTATTCAAAGAACGCGCTTATACAATAATATAGATAGAATTGATTTCTATTTAGAAATTGATTGGAACGAACAAAAAACGCTTATTAAAGCATTATTCCCAATGAATATTCACTCTGATGAAGCAACCTACGATATTCAATTTGGAAGCATTACACGCCCTACGCACTCTAACACTTCTTGGGAAAAGGCAAAGTTTGAAGTATGCGGACATAAGTGGGTAGATTTATCTGAAGACGAATACGGTATAAGCCTTATAAACAATTCTAAATACGGCTTTAGTTGTGAAGAAAACCAACTTAAAATGACGCTTTTAACTTCTCCTAAATACCCTAACCCTGAAGCAGATATGGGCAAACACGAAATAGCATATTCTATTACGACTCATACTAACCACGTTAGAAGCGGAAAAATCGTTCAA